>CAZNCO010000029.1:0-15160 GCA_964571345.1 uncultured Ohtaekwangia sp. | reverse complement strand
GTTATACTCGTGTTGATGCGGTGGATGACAGCGTTATACAGGATCTTGCTTCTACAGAAGATACACTCGTGTTTTACATGGCGGCTCAATCGTTGCCTTCATTAATCAGCCGACTATCCGATCACAAAATCGATGCTGATAAATGGATAGCCGTGATTGAGCAGGCAACCACTCCTTATCAAAAAGTATTCGCTCATTCTTTGTATGATTTTATAGCGGCGACAAAAGGCCGGAAACTTAAATCTCCTTCACTGGTGATCATTGGCAAAGTGGTGAAGCTTCATCAGAA
Source organism: uncultured Ohtaekwangia sp. (assembly GCA_964571345.1). Taxonomy (GTDB): domain Bacteria; phylum Bacteroidota; class Bacteroidia; order Cytophagales; family Cyclobacteriaceae; genus ELB16-189. The sequence goes on along the minus strand of CAZNCO010000029.1, from coordinate 14,871 downwards.
ATTTCAATGGAAGGAGGAAACTCAAGAAGAACGCGAGTTCTTCAATCCAATCACTGAAAATATTTCCAAATCACTTCAATACGCCTGACAATGCTGGAAGAAATAAAATTGAAAGAACTCAATCAGTTGGTGGAAGGCCTCAGCCGTGAGGAATTGGTCTGGCTTAATGGATATGTGTCCGGTTTGGTCAAAGGAAACCATGCGCCTCAAAGCGAAGTTGTCGTGAATAAACCTTCGGGCAAAGTAACCATAGCTTTTGGAACAGAGACAGGTAATTCAAAAAAGCTGGCGACTGCTTTCGCAGCCAAAGCACGTAAACAAGGACTTTCTGTGAAGCTGGCTTCTTTAGATCAATACAGATTGGCTGATTTATCAAAAGAAGAGAACTTCATTACTATTATAAGCACGCATGGAGAAGGTGAACCGCCAGCAGCGGCAAAGAAATTTGTAGATCACATTCATGCAAACCAGTTGTCACTTGAAAAATTACAGTATAGTGTGCTCGCTTTGGGTGACAGCGCTTACCCGTTGTTTTGCAAAGCAGGGGAAGATGTAGATGTTCAGTTGGGAAATTTAGGTGCGAAGAGACTCTACCCTTTGCAAAAATGTGATGTGGATTTTGAAGCTGAGGCAAACCAGTGGTTTGAACAAGTGATTTCTGTTTTGGGTAACACGCAAACCTCAGGTGTCACTCCAAAGAACAGCGTGAAATCAAGTGGCCGGAAAGTGTATTCCGGAACGGTGTTGACAAAGGTAAATCTGAATGGAAAAGGATCTGCCAAAGAAACATATCATATCGAGATTGCTGCCGAAGATTTAAACTATGAGCCCGGTGATTCTATTGGCGTTATTCCTAAGAATCCTGAAAAGGAAGTAGGAGTCATTGTGGAGTTGATGGGAAGGAGTAACGCAAACAAAATAACTTATAAAAATGAGGAATGGCAGCTTTTCGATTTATTAAAAGCAAAACTCAATATTTTCTATTTGCCAGAACGCGTAGTAGCGAAATACGCATCAATTGTTCAACAGGAGATTCCCTCCCAGCGAATGGACTTGGTTAATTTGCTGAAGATTTATCCGCCCAAAAAGGAACAGGCAGAAGAAATCATCCAGTTGCTCGAACCAATCGCTCCGAGACTTTATTCTATTTCATCATCTTTGAGTGCACATCCTGCCGAGGTGCATGTGACTGTAGCAAGGAATAAATTTGAACTGGATGGGGAGGTACGCCATGGCCTGTGTTCAGATTTCTTGTCGTCCCTTCCGGTGAATTCGTCAGTCGAATTTTACATTCACAAGAATTCACAATTCAGATTGCCGGCTACAGATCGTGATGTGATTATGATTGGGCCAGGCACTGGTGTAGCTCCGTTCCGCGCATTTGTAGAGGAGCGTGTGAACACTGGCGCTTCAGGAAAAAACTGGTTGTTTTTTGGTGAGCAGCATTTTCATTCAGATTTTCTATACCAAACGGAATGGCAAGATTATTATAAAACCGGGGGGCTCACAAAATTCAATGCGGCCTTCTCGCGTGATCAAAAAAAGAGGGTGTATGTGCAGCACAAAATGAATAAGCAAAGCCAAGAGTTGTACCAGTGGTTGTCCAACGGTGCTTATGTGTATGTATGTGGAGCCAAAGACACGATGAGTGTTGATGTGGAAACCACCTTGCGGGATATTATTCAGGTGCAAGGAAGAAAGACAAAGGAGGAAGCAGATGCAATTCTGAATGGCCTCGCAGAAGAAGGGAGATATTTAAAAGACGTTTATTAAAAAGTGTGATGGCATCAGCTACTTCATTATCACCCATTGAAAGGATAAAACGCGAGAGTCGCGGATTGAGGGGAAGCATTCAGGAGAGTTTGGCCGAAGAAATTACGGGAGCTATTTCTGAAGATGATCAAGCCTTGATCAAATTTCATGGCATGTATCAACAAGATGATCGCGATCTGCGTGAAGAACGCGCTGGGAAAAAACTGGATCGTCTTTATTCTTTTATGATTCGCCTTCGTTTGCCGGGCGGGTTTCTGACAGCGGATCAGTGGATTGCCACGCACAATATCGCGGGTGAAAATTCAACAGGTGTCATTAAGATCACAACGCGCCAAACCGTGCAGTTGCATGGAATTGTGAAAGCGAAAATCAAGCCAACGATACAAGCCTTCAACCGCGCCAATCTGGACTCGATCGCTACTTGTGGAGATATTAATCGCAATGTGGTTTGTGCAGCTCATCCGATGCAGTCGCCTATTCACCAGGAGGTTTTTTCGTATGCAGATAAGATCAGTGCGCTACTTATGCCGAAGACTCGTGCTTACTATGAGATTTGGCTGGATGAGGAAAAGATTCATGAGCGTATAGAAGAAGATCCGCTTTACGAGGACCGTTACCTGCCGCGCAAGTTTAAGATAGCAATTGCAATTCCTCCCAATAACGATGCAGATGTTTTTGCCAATGACATTGGATTGATTGCTATTATCGAAAACGAAAAGTTGATTGGCTTTAATGTAGTGGTTGGAGGGGGGCTTTCTGCTACGCATGGAAACAAAGAGACGTACCCACGGCTTGGCACCGTTATCGGTTTTGTCAATGCTGGTGATGAAACATTAAAGACTGTTTATGAAATCCTGACGGTGCAGCGTGACTTTGGTAATCGCAGTGATCGTAAACTTGCCCGACTGAAATATACTCTTGATAAATATGGTATTGACTGGTTCAAGGAAGAATTGCAAAAACGAACGAAGATTCAATTGCAGCCAGCAAAGACTTTTGAATTCACATCGCGTCAGGATTATTACGGATGGCAAAAAAATCACCTGGGACTGTGGTATTATACTTTGTTTGTTGAAAATGGGCGCGTAGCAGATGAAGGTGAACAAAAGATAAAAACTGCATTACTAAAAGCGGCTGAAACTAAAAAAGTGAACTTCCGATTTACCTGCAATCAGAATATAATCCTCGCTGATATCAAGGAAGAGGATAAAAGCACGATTGAAAATATCCTGAAAAAATACGGTTTGATTCAGCACATGACTTCTTCATCGTCTGTGAGAAGGAACTCAATGGCTTGCGTTGCGCTTAGCACATGCCCGCTTGCGTTGGCCGAAGGTCAACGTTATTTACCTACACTGATTTCGAAGATAGAGCTGCTGTTGGAAAAGTATGGACTTCAGAATGATGACATAATTATTCGAATGACCGGCTGCCCGAATGGATGTGCTCGCCCTTACATCGCTGAGATTGGATTTGTGGGAACTGCGTACGGGAAATACAACATGCATCTCGGTGGTGATCGACAAGGCCAACGTTTGAATAAGCTATACAAAGAGAGCCTGGATGAAGCAGCTATCCTTTCGGAATTGGATCGTTTGTTTGGTGAGTATAAGTTGAAGCGTAAGGAAGGTGAGACGTTTGGTGATTTTGCTAACAAGCAATATTTCAATAACAATTAAGTACGATGGTGCAGGAGCAAGATATTCAAACAGCTGAGGAGGTTAACAGACTATTTCCGGTTTTTTTAAAGCTGGAACAACTGCACTTGCTCATTGTTGGCGGAGGGGCTGTCGCTCAGGAGAAATTAATTGCAGTGCTCGTCAATTCTCCGCAAACAAATATTGTATTAGTGGGTATATCTATCAATAATGACATTCGAAAGCTTGCGCGACTGCATCCAAATATTAATTTGATCGAGCGTGCTTTTGAGGAGGAAGATTTAAATCATTGCGATGTTGTAATCACTGCAGTGAATGATTATGCGTTAAGTGAGTTGATTTATCCTACAGCAAAATCGAAAGGTAAATTGATTAATTCTGCTGACAAACCAGAATGGTGTGATTTCTACCTTGGCTCCATAGTTCGAAAAGGAAATTTAAAAATTGCAATCTCAACTAACGGCAAGTCTCCGACTATTGCCAAACGGTTAAAAGAAGTTTTCGCTGATGCACTTCCAATGCAAATTGATGAAGTGCTCAATAACATGAGTATCATTCGAGGAAAGCTGAACGGGAACTTTCATCAGAAGGTGGAGAAATTGAATGCCATTACGAAAGAGTTAGCCAACGAAAACCCTGATACACGTAAGCTTATTGAGCGCAGGTGGAAGCGAATTGCGACATACTCACTATTTGCATTCTTCTTTATGTTCTTAGGACATCTAGTTCTTTCCTTCATTCCTTTTTCAAATGTTTGGAACTCGATTGCCGAAGGTGCGCGCAATCTTGAACCTGCATTTTACTGGATGATTTTTGCTGGTTTCGCAGCACAATTGGTAGATGGTGCCCTTGGAATGGGTTATGGTGTGACAAGTACAACGGTATTACTTTCCATAGGTGTGAATCTTCCAGCGATCAGCGGTAGTGTCCATACTGCTGAAATGTTTTCCAGTGGCATGTCTGGTTATAGTCATTATAAGTTCGGTAATGTCAATAAAAAATTATTTAAAACACTGTTGATCCCTGGAGTGTTGGGCGCGATTGGTGGCGCCTATTTGTTAGCTAAGCTTGGTAATGAATATGCAAATTATGTCAGGCCGGTGCTCGCCACTTATACCTTGTTATTGGGGGTGAAAATTATTCGTAACGTGTTCAGAAAAAATACTATTCAAAAAAAGGTGAAGCGTGTGGGATGGCTTGCAGGCGCTGGCGGTTTTTTGGACTCGTTCGGTGGTGGCGGCTGGGGTCCGCTGGTTACAAGTACGTTGATTTCAAAAGGCAGAAGCCCACGCTATGTGATAGGTTCGGTAAGCATTACCGAATTTTTTGTCACCCTGGCAAGTGCTCTTACTTTTTTTGCGTTGTTAGGTGTTAGCCATTGGCAAGTAATTCTTGGCTTGATTGTCGGTGGTGCAATTGCAGCACCCATTGCAGCAAGATTAGTTGGTAAGCTTCCGTTGAAGACGATGTTCTTGTGCGTTGGCGGATTGGTAATCATATGGAGTTTGAGAATTTTATTAAAAACATTTTTATGATGAAGAATATTTTAGTGAACGATCTGAAGTTAGAATTACGTGATAAAACTCCGCAGGAGGCGCTGTCGCTGATTGGCAAGCAATTCGGTTTACAGGCAAAGTTTTCTACTTCATTTGGCGTAGAAGATCAGGCAAACACTCACATGATTGCTTCACAAAAGGCAGGCATAGAAATTTTTACACTTGATACTGGACGACTCTTTCAGGAAACCTACGATGTTTTTGCGTTGACAAAACAACAATATAATATTTCTATAGTCTCCTATTTCCCGCAACAATCCAAAGTTGAAGAACTGTTGCAACAGAAGGGTCCCAACAGCTTTTACGAATCTGTTGAAAATAGAAAAGAATGCTGCTACATCAGAAAAGTGGAACCCTTGCAGCGTGCATTGAAAGGTGCCAAAGTTTGGATAACAGGGTTACGTGCGAGCCAGTCTTCCAATCGGAATACAATGGAGATGATTGAATGGGATGAGCAGTATCAATTAATTAAATTCAATCCACTGTTGAATTGGACCGATGAAGATGTTAATAGCTATGTAGATAAAAATAAAGTACCAGTGAATATTCTGCACAAGAAGGGCTACCTCAGCATTGGATGCGCACCCTGCACGCGGGCCATTGTAGCGGGAGAAGATGCGCGTGCTGGCCGCTGGTGGTGGGAGAGTAGTAGTAAAGAGTGCGGCCTTCACGAGAGAAAACTTGCTGTTAAATCTTGATTCGTTCTACTTCAGAATAAAAATGATTTAAATAATTGGTCTGGCTTTTTTGATAATTGGACCTTATTAAAAATGCAAGACGATTGATTCGCTTACATTTTTTCCCTTTTTGAAGTAGAATTAAAATCCTATCTTGATAGGATGAATTCAAAAAGTGCGTTTGTCATCATCATCTTCCTGCTGGGTTGCAAAGACAAAGAAAATTCCTGGAAAGAACTTTTTAATGAAAACGATTTAAATGGTTGGGATACTTACCTGGGGCCAACATATGATACTGTCCTTCATAAAATGGACTCAACAAAAGTGCCGGGACTGAATAATGATCGTGAAGGAGTCTTTAGAGTGACAAAAGAGGATGGAAAGCCCGCTCTGAGAATTTCAGGTACTCACTTTGGTGGAATTTCCACAACTGATGAATTTAGGAATTATCATCTCCGCTTAGAATTCAAGTGGGGCATGTTGAAATCAAATCCTCGTAAAGATAAAAAACGAGACAGCGGGCTGCTGTATCATGCCGTGGGTTCACACGGTGCCGACTATGGATTTTGGATGCGCTCACAAGAATTTCAGATTCAGGAAGGTGACTGCGGAGATTATTGGGGCGTGGCCGGTGGCATTATGGATGTGCCTGCGGAAGGAAGTGAGCGCGAGAAATATGTTTATACTCCGAATGCAAAACTTCTTACCTTCAGTGAGACAAGTCCGCAGTATAGAAGGTGCAATAAAAATCCCGATGCCGAAAAACCTATTGGAGAGTGGAACTCTGTGGAACTTTATTGCCTGGGCGATACTGCCGTTCACATCATGAATGGCAAAACCGTGATGGTGTTATATCATTCGCGGCAAGCAGACAACGGAAAAGAGACTCCGCTAAAGGAAGGCAAAATTCAATTGCAATCTGAAGGTGCTGAAATATTTTATCGGGCGATTCAGCTCGCACCGATCTCAAGCATTCCAGAGAAAATTCTGAAACCCGAATAGCACCATGGACAAGCGAACTTTTCTCAAACTTTCATCCGCACTTACTGTGGCTCCATTGGTCACTTCCATCGAATCATTTGGTCAGCAAGAGAGGTTAAGAAACTGGGCTGGTAATTTGGAATATAGCACCAACGATGTGCATTATCCTAAGTCGGTGGCGGAGGTGCGAGAGATTATTAAAAAGTTCGATAAGATAAAAGTTTTAGGTACGCGCCATTGCTTCAACGATATTGCTAACAGTAAATATCATCTTCTGTCTACGAAGGAACTGAACAAATTAATTTCGATTGATCGAGCAGGTTGTACTGTTACCATCGAAGGAGGAATGAATTATGGGCAACTTTGTCCTCAGCTGGATCAACAAGGGTTTGCATTGCACAACCTTGCATCGCTTCCACACATTTCAGTGGCAGGTGCATGCACTACGGCTACACATGGTTCAGGCGTTAACAATGGTAATTTAGCTACTGCCGTAACAGCCATTGAATTATTATTAGCGGATGGTTCAATTGTTAACCTCTCCAAGGAAAGGGACGGTGAAAGATTTAACGCGGCAGTTGTTGGACTAGGAGCATTGGGAGTTGTCACAAAAATCACGTTATCACTTAAGCCGACTTTTAAGGCTCACCAGTTTGTCTATTTGAAATTGCCGTTGGCTCAACTGAAAGAGAACTTTGATAAAATAATGAGTGGAGGATACAGCGTGAGTCTCTTCACAGATTGGTCTTCAGAAAGTGTTAATGAAGTTTGGGTGAAGGATATTTCTTCAGGAAAACAGAAGACGCAAGTTGATTACTTCGGTGCAAAGCCGGCTCCGAAAAATATGCATCCTATTGCAGATTTTTCTTCTGAAAACTGCACTGAACAAATGGGAGAGGCTGGCACCTGGTATGAAAGGCTTCCGCACTTTAAAATGGGTTTTACTCCAAGCAGCGGGAAAGAATTACAAGCCGAATATTTTGTTCCGAGGAAAAATGGTCTGGAAGCTTTTTTGGCCATTCAGAAAATGGGAAAAGAAATTATGCCTCATCTCTTCATTTCTGAGATAAGATCTGTCGCTGCCGATGAGTTGTGGATGAGTCCATGCTATCAACAAGATTGTATCGCCATTCACTTTACCTGGAAGCAAGATTGGCCTGCAGTAAGCAAACTTTTGCCTAAGATTGAAAAGGAATTATCCATTTATGATGTGAAACCTCATTGGGGAAAGTTGTTCACTTTGTCGCCTTCTATGTTGGCTGGTCGATATGGTAAGATGCAGGAGTTTAGAAAACTGGCTACAGAATTTGATCCAAAAGGAAAATTCAGAAACGATTTTTTAAATAAGTATCTGTTTATTTAGAATTTGAATTTTTCTTCGGCATAGGTTTTGTATCTTGTATTGGACAAAATTCTCATTATAAACTGAAAATCATTTAACCGATGAAAAAGTTGATTTCATTAGTCATTGCTTCAATCCCTGTTTTTGCTATGGCGCAGAGTATTGAGGGTACCTGGCAACAAACGGAAAGTAAAACTTGCTTTGAGGCAAACATAAAGGAGAGCGATACCGAGAAGGAATTGGAGAGCGCTATGCATGGAAATTCGGCAAGCACCGTAGCCAAATTGATTATCTTCAAGAAGGATGGATTCGGCCAGGAAGGGATTTTTTCTACAGGACGAAAAAAAGGAGAATCCATGAATACCTTTAAATATAAGCTAGCCGGCCAGGAGCTTTCCTTTCTTGATAAAAAATCGGGCATCATTACTTATCGCTTCATTATAGACGAACTCACTGCCACATCTCTTAAAATTCATGACGCAGTGAAGGACTGCGAGACAAAAAGTTTCACGAGGGTCAAGTAAAGAAAAGGTAAACGTTAGTTTTTCAGTTCGTTTGTAGTCAATCGGAAGTTCTCTGTTTTTTTGCCTTCCAATTGTTTCCAATTTGCCATCATCGGGAGCTCAAATTTCTCCTCACGGTATTCATCAGGGCTCATGATAGGCACACCTCTCACGATCGGATAATAGCGATTGCATTCGCTGCATGTGAGTAAACCTTCTATTATATTTTGGTTTGTATCCTGAGAGATAATTTGGAGGGTAAGATCCTTTTTATCAAAGGGGCAACAAAGTTTTGAAATCGTGGAATGTCTCATACTATTTTTTTAATTGATCTGAGTATTTTTTGGTTGCAAGAGCTGGATCTTCCTGGCTCATGATGCCAGAGATGACAGCAACGCCATCAAAATCCAACTCCTTTAATTTGCCCATGTTGTCGGGATTGATTCCTCCGGCCAGAAAAATTGGAAGTGAAGTAATCTGTCTGGCTTTGCGGATGGTATCAAAGGAGACCAAGTCGCAGCTATTGCTGGTAGCTGAAGGAAAGATGGAGCAGAATGAAATGTAATCAAGATTTTGAGCTTCTGCCCATTCAACAACGGATAGATCATTGCTGCAAGTGACTCCCGTAATAAAATACTGGTTCAGGCTCTTCTTTATGTTCTCAAAATCTTTTGGTGCCTCATCAAAATGAACACCATCGAGATCGAATTCTCGTAACATCTGCCAATCGTTGTTCATTAAAACCGGAGTTTCGTTGGAATGACATACCGTGACGATTCTGGAAATGATCGATTCCTTATCAGCGTGTTCGTTCCAGTGATCCCAGATTTGCACGGCCGCTATTTTTTCATGAAGAACCTTTTCAAGTTTTTGGAAAAGACTTTTCGCCTCCATGGAAGGATCAATCACCAGATAAATTCCTCCTTTGATTTTTCGCACGCTCATTTCCATCCGTTTTTATAAGCATTGAAAAAAGCCGCCCAATAAGGATCTTTTTCAAAGTAAGGCATGTCGCTAACCATTCCGTTCTCTATTAACTTGATGCCATGTGTTTTCTCAGTAAAAGAACCAACAACCTTGCATTCAATATTTTCATTTTGCAGGCGGCTGATTATATTTTTCTCCGTTCCTTTTTTTGCAGCAATAATCATAGCACCCGCGCCAACACAAAATCGAGAATCTATTCCAAAAAGTTGGCAAATTCGTTTTTGTGTTTCGCCAATAGGCAAAAGTGAATTATCCACTAATGCTCCGTTGCCAGAAGCTACAGCCATTTCGTAAATCGCGCCCAGCACGCCACCTTCAGTGGCGTCATGCATAGCATTGACTTCGCCAGGAACAAATGATGCGAGCCCGGCATCTTTCAATGATGATGATTGGTAAAAAAGATTGCATCCATCTTCAAATGTCTTTTTGCCTAGTTTATTTTTTACTGTTTCCGGAAAGCTCATGGCAAGAATGGATGAAGAAGTGATTGCACACTCTTTTGTTACTAAGATCACATCTCCGGGCTTTGCATTTTTGGAGACTAGAATTTTTTCCTTTGGTGCTAAGGTGATAAAAGTTCCTCCGCCTGCAATGGTGGAATTTTGCCCTTCAATAAAACCGGTGTGACCTCCTGTAATCGACAAATGAATGTCTTTGCAGAATTGATGGATGTGATTCCAATATATTTTAAAATCCGATTCTGAAAATTGAGCTGGCAAATTGAGTACAAATTGAGCATACATGGGTGCATGACCTGTGGTGGCCATATCGTTTGCCATCAAGCACACAGACAACCATGCGGATTCTTTCAGGCCAAGTGAGGGAATTAATGAAAGCGGATCACTCGTAAGCGCCATCGCTTGACCCTGTGGCAAGTCAATCACTGAAACATCTACACCAAACCCAGGGCCGGTGCTTACTTCTTTGCGCTTGAAGCCACATTGCTGTAGAATGGTTTCTTCGAAGAATGTATGTTGAATTTTTCCAGCGTCAGCCATAGTACATCACTTTACATCATTCAACCTCACATACAATCCGAAGAAATCTCCAAGTGGTACGTTCCATTGCTGCACCGGAAACCACTTAGGAAGCCCAGTGCAAGTCCATTCGATGGTGTAATCTCTTCCGCGTAAGGCTTCGTCAATAATTGCAGTGAGCATTTTGGGTGAGTAAAAAGTGGCGGTTACATAAAATGGGTTTTTGCCAAAAGCCTGCTGCACTCTCCTGCGCACTACTTTCGTTGAGTAACGATTCATCATGCCCATAGCAATTCCATATTTTGCTACGCGTGCTGACTCGCGAATTACTTTCACAGGATCTTTGTAATATTCAAATGTGGTAATGAAGGCCAATGAATCAAACGTGTGATCTTTGAATGGCATGTGATGGGAGTCGGCCATTACAAGGTCGCCATCAAAAAGGTGGATGGCCTGTGCGAGCATGAGCGGTGAAATGTCTCCACCGGTTGCTTCAATTCCGATTTCTTTCCACCATCTAGTAAATCGGGTGGTGCCGCATCCAAACTCCAATAATGTTTTTACGCGTTTATCTTTACTCACCAATTGCTCCATCACTTTTTTCTGCCACACTTCTGCACGCTTATAGCGACCCTCGTACCAGAGTTCATAAGTGTCAGTGTGCTCACGGTTGAAAAACCATTCAGGCCGGTTTTGCCAATTTTGGAGATTGGGCGAAATCAAAGCAACATCTTTTTTCATCATTGTTAGATTTAAAAATCCTAAAATAAAAACTCCATTTTCTTTGGACGGCCAGAAGAAAATGGAGCTTCAAAAGACTGTTGCTGCATCCCTTCGTTGGCATTATCCAAATCAGGTTTCGGGTGTTATCTCAGCCTGACTTTTTCTGTCAAGCACCCCGTGCTATTTGTAGAACAAATGTAAGGATATAAAATTGTTTGGAAAATGGTGTTGTGCTTAAATTCGGAACGCTTGCCTATTCATTCTTCCGTCAAGTCGTGTAAAATCAGGTGGCAGGCCAAAATATTTCATTTATATTTAAAAGAATTAAAATTCTAAATCTATGAACTCGAAAATTCGTCTTTTTCTGATTGGGTTGTTTCTGATTTCACTTACTGGCCTGGCACAGCATCAAAGCGTACCACCGCTCGAAGGCCGCTGGGATTTGGTGATCGACATGAATGGCAAACAACTGCCTGCATGGCTGGAGATGAAACACACAGGAGTGCAAACCAATTTGATTGGTCGTGTCATGATTATTGGAGGAAGTGCTCGCCCTATATCAAAGGTAGTTGTGAATGGCACAAGTTTTAGTTTCACCATTCCACCGCAATGGGAAAAATCGGAGAACGATGTAGAGATGAGTGGCCGTTTGGTAGGTGACAAATTGGAAGGCACCATGAAGGCTGTTAATGGTAAAACATACAATTGGACGGGCGAGCGTATGCCTTCCCTAAAACGTGAAAAAGATCCAGAATGGGCAGCACCTGTTGCGTTGTTTGATGGAAAGGACATGAGCAAGTGGCATGCTGAAGGAGCTAATCAATGGATAGTGGAAAACGGAATTCTGAAGAGCCCGAAGTCAGGATCAAATCTTCTCTCGAATGATAAGTTTACAGATTTCAAATTGCACATCGAATTCCGGTATCCGAAGGAGAGTAATAGTGGAATTTATTTGCGTGGACGCTATGAAGTGCAGGTTGCTGATAGCAAAGGAATGGAACCATGGGAAGATCAGTTAGGTGGGGTGTACGGTTTACTTGCTCCTAACGAAATGGCAGCTAAAGATGCAGGCGAGTGGCAGGCATATGACATCACATTAATTGGAAGAAGAGTGACCGTGGTGTTAAACGGAAAGACAGTGATCAGCGACCAGGTAATTCCTGGCATAACTGGTGGCGCGCTTGATAGCAAAGAAGGTGAGCCAGGCCCATTCATGATACAGGGAGATCATAGCCCTATAGAATATCGAAATATTATCGTAACGCCTGCTAAATAAGTTTTTTAAGCGAACAGAATTTTCAGGCAGTAAAATTTTCCAAATACTTATATCCGGAGCCGGTATTCAAAAAGAGAATTTTTTCGTCTCGTTGAACGATACCGGCTCCTAATGTTTTTTTCAAGGCAGCCAATAGAGCCCCTCCTTCGGGAGCAACAAGGATTCCCTCACTTTTTGCGATCTCTCTTACGCCTTGAGCAATTTCAAATTCCGAAATAGAGATTGCAAAACCAGATGATTCCCGAAGAACACGCTGAATTAATTTCGAAGCAAAAGGAGTGGGTACCGCAAGTCCATTGGCAATTGTAGGAACGCAGTGACCTGTTGGAGCACCTTCAACAAAGGTCTCCACAACCGGCATGCAATTTTCAGATTGAACTGCAATGAATTTTGGCATCCGGTCAGTGATCCATCCTGCCTCCATCATTTCATGAAACGCTTTCCACATACCAATTAAGCCAGTGCCGCCTCCGGTAGGATAAAAGATCACATCAGGAAGAGACCACCGTAATTGTTCAGCGATTTCATACCCCATTGTTTTTTTGCCTTCAAGGCGATACGGCTCTTTCATTGTGGAGAGATCAAAGTACTCGCCATTCTTGTTCAGCTCCATCACTTTTTTTGCGCAGTCACTAATAAACCCATCTATAAGAATCAAGTTAGCTCCAAAAAGCTGGCACTCTTGTTTAAAAGCTTTCGGTGTGTGTGCAGGCATTACCACGGTGGCTTCGATACCAGCCTGTGCACAGTAAGCTGCCATGGCGCCACCTGCATTCCCGGCAGTAGGAACAATGCAATTGTGGATTCCGAATTCTTTTACTTTTGAAATTGCAGCACTTAAACCGCGTGCTTTGAATGATCCGGTTGGATTCAGCGATTCATCTTTCAATAGAATGTTTTCGACACCACACTGCTCAGCGATATGTTTTAATTTTAACAGGGGAGTCCATCCCTCTCCTAAAGAGACAATATTTTTTCTTTCGAAGACGGGAAGTATATCTAAATAGCGCCACATTGAACGCTCTTCTCTTTTGATACAATCTTTTTGAATACCTGATAATTCATATTTGGCTATGAGCGGATTTTTTCCGCAGGTATCGCATGTGGCAAAAGTGTTAGGTTGCTCAATTGAGAATGGCCGGCCACATTCTGCACATTGCAAAGAAGAAAGTCTCGAAATTTTTTCTGAAATCAAGGTCATACAATTGTTTTTTGCAGCCTTGAAAGTAGGCTTATTAGAATTGGTTGTCCAATGCCAAATTATTATTCATCATAACTTAATGTTATAGTAGCCTTTTGCGAATTTGACAAAAGCATGATTTAGTCCATCAATCTCATGCCCTTTTCGCCAGACGAAAAAAAACTGCCGTGTAATGGTAAGTCCATCAATATAGACTCTAACAAGGTCTCCCGATGCAATTTCTTTGGCAACCGCTCGCATCGGTAAAAAGCCGAGGCTGTCGTCAGCAACTACAAAGTTTTTCAGCGCCTCGGTGCCACCCAGGCGCATGCTGATATTAAGGTCAGTTAATTTTATTCCATGTTGGTTGAGGGCTTGCTTCACCACCGTAAGTGTGCCCGAGCCACGTTCACGCAGTACGATGGGTATGGTTTTTAAATCTTTGATTGATAGTTTTCCTTTTTTTGAAATGTAGCTGCGTGCAGAACAAACGGGAATCACTTCATCCGTAAGAAACGGCAATGTATTGAGCATTCCCATTTTATTTTTCCCTTCCACGATACCCAGATCAATTTCGTGTTCAGAAAGTGCTTTCAAAATACTTTCAGAATTTCGGTTGAGAAGGCTCATCCTTACCTCGGGATGTTTTGTTCGAAATGCTGACAAAATCGGTGGGATGATGTAAAGAGCAACAGTAGTGCTTGCCCCCAATCGCAGTTCACCTTTCATGCTCAATTTATCGCGATGAATGCTAATCTCATATTCAAGCTGCCGCTGGATATCTTGTGCGCGTGTTAAGAAGTCTAGCAATATCTTTCCGGCTTCAGAAAGAATAATTGAGTTGCCCTTTCGTTCAAAAAGGTTTGCTTTATACTGATCTTCAAGTTGCTGAATATGTCGTGTGATAGCAGGTTGGCTGATGAAAAGTACCTGGCTAGCTTTGGTGAGACTAAGCTGGCGCGCAACCTCTAAAAAGACTTCGTGTTTAAATGAAATCATACCTAAAGGTACGAACAGCCGATTCAGAAATTGAATTTGTTCTTTATAAAATCATATCAGTTTATTTTTTCCACCACTACAGCTGTGCCATACGCCAGCACTTCTGTGAGTCCGCTAATCACTTCGTTGGCACCGTAGCGCATGTTAATGATCGCATTGCAACCCAAATATCTTCCCTGCTGTCTCATCCGTTGCAGTTCTTCCTCCCGTGTTTTCTCGAATAACTCTGGTTAAATAGA
>CAZNCO010000028.1:0-15179 GCA_964571345.1 uncultured Ohtaekwangia sp. | reverse complement strand
TCCATATAATATCCATTCGGATTAGGTCGATCGAGAATAATTACTTTTTTATTATTTTCTGCGCACGCCTCCATCAAGTAGTGCATGGAACTGATGTAGGTATAAAACCGTGTGCCCACGTCCTGGATGTCAAACAATACGACATCAACGCCAGTGAGTTGTTCGGCAGTTGGCTTCTTATTTTTTCCGTAAAGGGAAACGACTGGAATTCCCGTAGAGGGATCTTTCTCATCGCTTACCAACTCGCCTGCATCTGCCTTCCCGCGGAAGCCATGCTCAGGTGCATATATTTTTACGAGGTTAACTTTTAGTTTGTAAAGTGTGTCAACGAGGTGGGTTTTGTTCACCATTGAAGTGTGATTCACCAACAGCCCGACTTTTTTATTGGCTAGCTTGGATACAAGCAAGTCAATCTGCTCTGCACCCAATTGTAAATCGGAATTTTTTTTCTGGGCAATAATGGGTTGAGAGATTAGAAAATAAATTAAGAGTAGAACGGGGAATTTTTTAACCACAGAGGTCACTGAGAACCCCAGAGGAGTCATAGAGAAGTACAAGTTAATTCCTTCTTGTTCCCTTCGAGAGCTCTGTGTTCTCTGTGGTTTTGTTTTACCCTTATTCAAAGATTGTAATGAATTCATTTGATAAAGTTTGGTGCTGGACGTTACCATTTTTATTATTTTGCAAGTTAACTTTTCAGTTTGAACCTCTCTTACTTTATATCGAAAAGAATCAGGCGGCCCGATACCGGGAGTTTTTCATCAATTATTCACAAAGTGGCCATTGGTAGTATCACCATTGGTCTGGCAGCAGCAATTGTTTCGTTTTTGATCATGCACGGATTTCAAGCTGCAGTGAAAAACAAGATTTACACGTTTAGCAACCATTTGCTCATTACCAAGTTTACGATGAACAATGCTGTTGCCGAACAGCCATTTGATTATGAGATTAATGTTTACCAACATCCTGAAAAATTTCCGTTCGTGCGTCACGTGCAGGAATACAGCCATAAGGCAGGCCTGATCAAAGCGAATGATGAAGTACTTGGAATTGTTTTTAAAGGCGTAGGAAAAAGTTTTAATCAACAAGTATTCAATCAGAGTTTGGTTAGAGGAAGATTCATTCAATATACCGACTCAGGGTATTCTCATGAGATAGTGATTAGCCAGGTGATCGCGGATAAGATTAAGGCGAAGTTGAACGATGATATTATCGTTCATTTTTTTCAAAATCCTCCTCGCTACCGAAAATTGAAAATCGTTGGTATTTACGAGACGAATTTATCCGAGTACTTTGATAGTAAAATTATCATTGGCGACATTCGGTTGGTTCAGCAATTAAACGGTTGGAAAGAAAATGAGGCAGGAGGATTAGAAGTGCTGGTTGATTTAAATGCGTTTGATGAATGGCAATTGAGAAAACAAGATTGGAATGATTTCTGGGACTCTGTGCATGAGCGGATTCTCGATACCCCCGATGAAAGTGACAAAACCCTAAATACTCTTTCTGCCATCTGGAACTATAAATTTGCGTTTGACAAAGCCGCGCTCACTGAGGCACAAACCATTATCGGTGACGATATGGATTACGATCTGAGCGTAGAGACAGTGAGCGATAAATTCAATAATGTATTTGACTGGCTCGACCTGGTGAAGCGGCAAGTGCGAATTTTGTTGGTTATTATTCTCATTGTGGTGAGCGTAAACATGATTTCGGTTGTGTTGATATTGGTGATGGAGCGCATCCCTATGGTAGGGCTATTGAAAGCATTAGGTGCACGCGATCAGATGGTACGCTCGGTTTTTTTCTTCAATGGATTAAACCTTATTCTGCGGGGGCTGCTTTATGGAAATGTAATTGGGCTTGGGTTTTGCCTCTTGCAAGATTATTTCCACATAATTAAGCTGAATGCCCACGATTATTACATCGATTACGTGCCGATAGAATGGCATGTTGATACCATAATTTGGCTCAATATTATCGTTTTGAGCGTGGTTTCACTAGTTTTAATACTTCCAACCCGATTTATCGTTCGGATTCGCCCGGTACAGGCTATACGTTTCGATTAAAAACACGAAAAAACTAAGCCGTACAAGTTTTTTTTGCATAATTTGAGTAATGTTCTTGGTGGCTTCAATCCGGTCCTGGCAATTTATTGCCTGCTTGGCTCTCTTTCCATTCCTTGGATTTAGCCAGCCAGATAGTCTTGGCACGGCTTTCCAACTGAAAAAAAGACTTTTGACCTTGGTAGACAACTACATGCCTTCGGTGGGGCTTGGAGCTGCGCCTGCTCATGAAGAGAAAATCGCATCCCTATTTACGTCCACATTGATTGATAGTGTGACCATTGCCAGGGAAAATCTTTCAACCAGAAACCAGAAGTTCATTTTGGCAGACAAGGGGCTGCGGGCTGCAGGTAGTTATACTGATAACTTTATTGGCGGTTTTGAAGACCTTAGCTTTTTTTACAGGCGCGCGTTTAGTGTAGGTGTTGACTGGAATATTCTGAAGGAAGGATACTTTGAAAATAAATATTCTGCAAAGCAGGTTCACTTTCAGGACAAGTTGAATTTGACAATGTCGAAACAGACCGATGCATCCTCTCTCAATTGGGTAACCTCACAGATCAATCGGTCATTTGATAAAGATATTGCAACAAAGAAAAGATTCTTGCTACAATACGTTTCTGACTACGAAAAAATAGTGCGTGATCTATTTCTAAATCGTTTTATTTTGTGGGAGGATCTGTTGAAACTTAAAGCCGCAACGAAAGAACTGGAGGTGTCGCTGTTTGCGAAAGATCCTTTATTCGCAAGACTTAATTCTAAGCCAGTGACATTCGTGGATAGTTTGTCTGTGTTTCAAGTGAATGAGCCTGTCTTTTACGATTACCTGAAATCAAAAACTCAAGAAGACTCGCTTGTGAAAATCAGCGCGCTTGTAAATCAATACAAGTATCCCTTTTGGCGTGAAATAAATTTGCGCCCCTATGTTCGTTACAATTACTATGCATATGACATCAATTCAAGAAGGCGAGACTTTTTTAGTGCAGGCTTAATGTTAGTAGCGCCTCTTATCGTGCGAAAAAAGTCGCGAGAGAATTTAATACAGGCGGTGCAGAATGAGGTAGTTGCTGAAGCTCGCTTACTTCAAAGCAATAATCAATGGCTGGCTGACCAGTATTTGTCTGCCTATCGTAACAGACTCACGGAATATACAAACGCCTTTCATAATGGAGTTTTGTTGGAGGAACAATTGAGACGCGAGTCGGTGAAGCGGGAACACAACGATCCTGATTTCAGCCCCCTGCCAGGACTCACAATTTTGAAGGAGTGGTTTGAGAATGACATTAGTAAAGTAGTGATCAAAAAGGAAATGTACCTGCTTTTGGCGAAATTAAGTTCGCTTACCAATAATGCGTCACCAGCTGATTTTGTTACCGTATTTGTGCCTGAGTACACGCAATTTAAACCAGAAGTAAAAAGAGATAAATCAATTTACGTTTGGTCGCATGGTTTTGCACAATCGTCTTCTGAAGAGTTTGTGAATGAAATGGTCACAGGCGGTTATTCCAGAGTAATCGTGTCACTCAATCGTAACGATTCGCTGAAATTAAAGGCATTGGATGTCATCGGCATTCTGGCCAAAAAGAATATTGAAGTTCATCTGATGATCGCCAATAATGATTTTGTTTACCCACAAAATCATGATAAGTTGTTAGAGGCGTTGAAGTATAATCTCAGTGTGCCGGGCATTGCAGGAATTCATCTGGATATTGAGCCGCACACGTTGCCCGAGTGGAAAGAGAATAAAGAAGAGATGTACAGAAATTATGTGGAGATGATTGAAGTCGTTTCATCACAGCTCTCCTCAACGGGATTGGCACTCTCAGTATCTATTCCATTATCGTATGAGCTGGAATATTTACAGAAAGTGAATCGCCACATCGATCGATTTTATCTGATGGCTTATGAACATCCAGATGTGGAATTTATTCTAAGGAAGACTCTGGAAGAAGTTTCGTTATTTCAGTCAAAAGCTACTATTGCGCTTCGTACAAAGGATTTTGAGTCAATGAACGAGATGGAAGACTTTATGGAAAAATTAGCAATAGGTGGAGGCTTTGCATCCTTTGCCATTCATGATTATTCGGGGTTACTACGGTTTAAAAAATAAGTTGTGAGAAGTTCAAATTTTGGACGGGCGTCAGGCGAGATAAGACTTATCAAAGACCCAGCTACGCGCAGGCGGTGGAATTGGGACAAGATTATTTATATGTCCATTTTTTTCGTGGCACTGGCAATTGGCGTGTATTTCCTTTTAAAGTATACGTTCTTTGTTTACGAGTCGGGCCAGGTTCAGTTTCAGGCGCTTGAAATACAGCAGGTAAAAGATATTCAACTGCATAAGCTATTTGTGGAAGAAGGTGATAAAGTGAAAAAAGGAGATACGTTGTTTTCATATCAGATCGAGTCAGGTGATGAATTGAACATTATGACGGGAAGCTTAGAGCGTTCCCAAAATGCAGAGATTAACTTATCAAAATATCTGAGCCAGATAAAAGTACGGGAAGCAGAGGTGAATGAGATGCGAGCGCTTCTTCAATTCACCCAAAAGGAACGAAAGCGAATTGAGCAGGAAATTCATTTGAGTGTGTATCCCGCGGATAAGTTAAGTCCCTATATTAAAAAAGAGGAGGAGCTGAAATCGGCAATCATTTTTGGCGAACATGAGATTGAAATACTGAAGCACAGTATACCGTCCGTAGCCCGCGATACAATAAGCTTCGGAAGGAGTATGCCTTTTAAGTATTTTTTATCGCCAATCAACGGCACAATTGCACACTTATATATGACAGAGCACGAAACTGTGCTTGAGTCAGAGCATATCATGTCAATATTTCTTCCGCATAAAAATGCGTTTGTGAAAACGTTCTTTCAATCAGATGACATGAAATATCTGCACGTGGGTGATAAGATGGACGTCAAATTTCCGGATGGAACAACCAGCGTAGGCGTGATCCGCAAATTTTATCAGGATTCGTATGAGCTCCCGGTGCAGTATCACAAATTCTCCGAAGATGTGTATGATCGCATTGAAGCAGATCTTGATCCTTATAATCTTGCAGACACTGCTTTGTGGAATAAATCAGTGAAGCTTCAGGTGGAAGTAATCAAATATAAATTCCGGTAAGGTTATGATTCAAACGGAAGCACCGAATTTACCAGATAGTCTTAAGATTATTTACAGTCCATTAGACCTTGTCGGGGATTTTTCAGCCTACATGGGTGTGCTGATTTCCAAGGTAGATGAGCCAGATCAGATACGCTACATTGTAAAGAAGATAAGAACGAATGAGAATGAGAAGGTAAGTTTGCTGCCCATTGTGCTTCATCATCATTTTAAGGTACTGCCTCCTTCACTTGAAAATTTTGTAGACTTGATGGTAGTTGACCTGACAACGCAGGCTGCGCAAATTGCCGATGTGGTGGCATCTATTCAATTGGCAATGCAGCGCATGACTCCCGTTGGGCGCGCTGAACGATATGAGGATTTTGTTCTTACGCGTGCCTTGAGATTTATTTATACACGCGGCAAGAAAACGCTCACTCCAGTGATAAGTGATGATGGCCCGGTTGGATATGTTCATTCGTTTCTGACACAGTTTTTAGACCGGGAATATTCCCTCGATCAATACGATATGCTTAAGCTGGCAATCAAAGAAGGATTGTTTACCAGCGAGTTTGTAGACGTAATCTACCTTTGCACGAAATGTCATTCGGGTGCTTTGATTTATCGTGAGGCGTGCCCCAATTGCAGTTCAACGCATTTGATTCATCAGGATATTGTTCATCATTTTCCGTGCGCGTATGTTGGCCCTCAGAGCGATTTCATCATTGCCGGGCAAGAGCGTGATTTAATCTGCCCTAAATGCGACAAGAGGCTCAAACATATTGGTGTGGATTATGATAAACCATCTTCGATCTTCACATGTCAGAAGTGTGAACAACGTTCGCAGCATCCAATGATCATGGCGAAATGTTGCACTTGTTTATATGATAACCCCGTAGAGCATTTGATTAAACGAGATGTGATGCGATATCATGTTTCCGCGAAAGCTATTCACAATGCGGTTCAGGGAACAATCTTTGCGTCCAATACCTTCACAGACATACCTGGCACACTTACAAAAGAAATCTTCCAGATTTTGATACGACAAGAGGTAGAACGCATGAAGGTAGCGAAGATTGAAAGCCACATAGCACTCTTTGAAATTACGAATCTTGTGGATCTTTTTCATAAAATTGGTCCTGATGCGCAAGTAACTTTGCTAACAGAAATTGTAGGTGTGATAAGAACATTCTTGAAAAGCTCGGATATCATTTCGATTGAGAATAGCTCCACTATTTTGATTGGGCTGCTGGAGAGAAAGCATGAAGAAGCAATTAACATCATCAGTAATCTTTCACTTGAACTTAAAAAGCTAATAAGGGATAATTACAACGGTCACACAGTTGATATCCGCTTTAATATGCAGAAGTTGGCAACACACAAGGAGGCACAGGAGCAATTTCTATCGCTACTGTCTGAAAAGGCGGCTCCATGATCAACGAATTTTTTGCGTATTGGCATGCTAAAGGATTCCTAGTATTTGTAAGAGTCTTTTGGTTTTTTATTTTTTTTGAGTTTACACGTTACATTTTGGTAGAATATGTCGTAATGATTTACTACACGTTCAAGCGGAAGGTGAATGAGCGCAAATGGGAACTGGCAAGAAATGCCCTTTGGGTGGAAAGGCCTCTGGTATCGGTTGTAATTCCGGGAAGAAACGAAGGGAAGCATCTGTACGTTTTGGTTAGGTCACTTTCTGAGCAGACGTATCAAAATATTGAAATCATCGTAGTGGATGATGGATCCGATGACCAGACACCCATCATTGGAAATGGTCTGATGAAAGCTGGGTTAATCAATCTCTTTTTACGAAATGATCTTAGGGGAGGAAAGGCATCTGCCGCGAACCTTGCGTGGCGTTTTGCGAAGGGTAAGTTTATCGTTCACTTGGATGCAGACTGTTCTTTTCATTATACAGCTATTGAAAATTCACTGGTGCCATTTTATTTGGATGAAAAGATTGGGGGAGTAGGAGGTAGCTTGGAGGTGCGAAATGGATTTCAAAATTTATGCACCACCCTTCAAAAGATCGAGTATCTAAAAACTATTTCACTAGGGCGTATTGTCACTTCCGCTATGGGCATCTATCCAATCATTAGCGGGGCTTTCGGAGTATTCAGGGCAGATGTGATTGGTATTATTAAAGGGTGGGACATTGGTCCAGGTCTTGACGGAGACCTTACTACTAAAATCCGAAAGGCAGGATTTAAAATACATTTTGAACCTGATGCGATTGGTCTTACAGCGGTGCCTGATAATTTCATAAAGCTTGCCAATCAAAGACTGCGATGGAATAAGTCTGTTATTCGGTTTCGCGTAAGAAAGCATGCAAGTGTTTTTTTAGCAAACGAGCATTTCAGTTTTTTGAACATGATGGCTTCAATGGAAAGCATTATGTACAGTGTTGTCTTTAATTTACTTTGGTATGTCAACCTGATCGATCAGATCATTAATTTTCCGGATCGCCTGATTTTCATCTGGCCGATGTCGATTTTGTTATATATGATGGCTAACTATGTGCGCTTTGTGTTGGTATTGATATTGTCGCACGAAGATTTTAAAGATCGCGTAAAGCTTTTGCCTTTTCTTCCATTGATGGTCTTTTATAATGGATTTTACATGCGTATAATCCGAACAGTAGCACACATCAGTGAATTGTTTTGTTGGTCATCGTATCATGATGAGTGGAACCCACAGAAAACTTCGAGGCACGCAAGGAAGTTGAAACTTTGATTAGCGTTTGAAAGATTTGAACCAGCTGCGGATGGTCATTTGAAGCACACCGAGAAATCCTTCTTTGAAAATTCCTACTGACATTTTAGATTGTCCTAAAGTGCGATCCGTAAAAATGATGGGCACCTCTGTAATTTTGAATTTGTATTTCCAGGTTAGGAACTTCATCTCAATTTGAAAAGCATATCCAATGAACTTGATTTTATCAAGAGGAATGGTTTCCAAAACAATTCTTTTATAACAAACAAACCCTGCAGTGGTATCATGAATGGGGATTCCTGTCACAATTCGTACATAGCGACTAGCAAAATAAGACATCAGCACTCTGCTCATGGGCCAGTTCACAACATTCACACCTTTTGAATAGCGTGAACCAATCGACATATCGCTTCCGCCTTCTGCGCACGCCAGGTAGAGTTTGATCAAATCCCGCGGGTCGTGAGAGAAATCTGCGTCCATTTCGAGCACATATTCATACCCTCTGGCCAAGGCAAACTTAAAACCCGCTATATATGCCGTGCCGAGTCCAAGTTTCCCGGCACGTTCCAGCAAATGAAGTTTTGTCTGGTTGCCTTTATTGTATGTATTTTGCAATTCTTTAACAATGGCTCCGGTACCGTCCGGTGAATTATCATCAATGATGAGCAGATGAAAATCTTTCGGCTGGGCCATAACGGCCTCAATGATCTGAACGATATTTTCCTTCTCGTTATAGGTAGGTATAATCACTAAAGCGTTACTCACTGCCAAAAGTTTAAGTGGCTAAAATATTCATTAAATGGTTCTGATTTACCAGCGAGTAAGGGATTTTTTACTAACAAAAAAAGAAAGTTTACTCTGGCTGACAATAATTGCGGTAGTCGGCATTACGATTCAGCAATACTTGAGTGGTGAAAAGAGATTTGGCGATTCGCCTTTCGTCTACACGAATTATAACAACTACCTCATTTTCAAGTATTCATTTCTTCATTTTTTCAATGGATTGGACTTGTACAAGCCGTATCCGGCAGAACACTGGGACCTTTATAAATATAGTCCAACCTTTGCGATGGCATTTGGAATTTTAGCGTGGATACCCGACTGGTTAGGACTGTTCCTTTGGAATTTTTTGAACGCCTATATGCTGTGGATAGGTGTAAGATTTTTGCCAAATCTTGACGAGAAAAAGAAAAATCTTTTGTATCTTATTCTATTTGTTGAATTGGTTACATCGCTTCAAAATTCGCAAAGCAATGCCCTGATCACAGGCCTTATCCTTCTGGCGTTCGGACTCATGGAACGCAACTTCTTTTTGGTGGCATGCTTATGTATAGCACTCACGGTGTATATCAAACTTTTCGGCTTGTTTGCATTCGCGATTTGCCTCTTGTATCCGCAACGCTGGAAAATGGTTGCTTATTCATTTTTGTGGATGATTGTACTGTGGATTATTCCTGTGGTGTTCACTGGGTTTTCCGGACTGATCGATCATTACACAAGTTGGTATCGCCTTTTACAGATGGATTATGTACCCAATCCTTTATCGTTCGTGGGTGCTCTTGATATTTGGTTTGGCTTGAAGATGAACTCAAACATCATGCTCGCTTTTGGTTTGGTTTTATTTGGGTTGCCGTTGCTTAAACTAAGAAATTATTCAGATAGCAACTTCCGTTTTCTTTATCTTTCAATGACTCTGATTTGGATGGTTATCTTTAATCATAAAGCTGAATCGCCAACCTTTATCATTGCGATGGCAGGTGTTGCTTTGGGTTATGCTGCGTTGGCTGACAAGTCGAAAGTAACAAATTGGATCGTGTGGATGGCAGTCATTTTCACATCATTGTCTACCACCGATATTTTTCCGCAGTTTATACAACGAGAGATATTTATTCCGTATTCGATCAAGGTGCTGCCTTGCCTGATTTTTTATTTCTTTGTGCTTTCAAAATTGCTTACTTATTCTTCAAATGAATCGATGCGTTTTTCTGGACCGGGACGGGGTGATCAATAAAGACAATCCCAATTATACATTTCTTGTTGAAGCATTTGAAATCCTCCCAGGAGTCGTGGAAGGACTTCATAACCTGAAAGCCGCAGGTTTTAAGCTGGTGGTGATTACAAACCAATCTGGTATAACCCAGGGTATTTATTCTATTCAACAGATGAAGGAATGCCACCAGTTTTTTCAAATGCAATGTGGCGGAATAATCGATGCATTTTATTTTTCACCTTATCATCCTTCGGTGACTGAATCGCTATTACGAAAGCCGGGCACGCTGATGTTTGAAAAAGCTATCGCTAAATTTAATGTGAGTGCTGCAAGCTCATGGATGGTAGGAGATCGCGGCCGAGATCTCATTCCTGCAAAGAAACTAGGAATAAAAACTATTCAAGTTGGAGACGAAATTCCAGTTGAGAGTGAGCAAGGTCAATTCAAAGTTGAAAGCTTGTACGAAGCTTCTCAATTGATATTAAAGGAAGTTAATTGAACTTGGCGATTACGGTTCTTCCGCCTTTTGTTACTTCGTCAATCTTTACCATTACTTCCGCATCGAGCGGGAGGAATAGGTCAACCCGCGAGCCAAACTTAATGAAGCCAAATTCTTCGCCTTGCTCCATCGGTGGACCTTCTTTTACATACCATTTGATTCTCCTTGCCAAGGCTCCCGCTATTTGACGAAATAGGATTTCCTTGCCGTCTTTCATTTTTGCGGCAATGGATGTGCGTTCGTTCTCTGTGCTTGATTTAGGGTGCCATGCCACAAGATATTTTCCCGGATGATATTTCGCATACGAGATCGTTCCTGCCACAGGCATACGATTCACATGAACATTCACGGGTGACATGAAAATTGAAATCTGCTTGCAGCGTTTTTTCAAATACTCAGGTTCGTCTGTTTCTTCGATCACCACCACTTTCCCGTCAGCCGGGGCAAGCACATGCTTTTCATTCTTTGCAATAGAAAAAACCGGGCTCCTGAAAAATTGTAAGAATAATAGGTAGAAGATAGAGGCAATAGCAATAATGACATTTCTCACAATGTCGTACTGAGGATGCAGATAATAATCCGCAGCCCAAATAATACCTACTAATACGAGCAGAGAAACAAATAAAAGGGTACGGCCTTCCTTGTGAATTGTCATGTTAAAAACAGTCTGTTAAAAATAATGCAGCAAGCCCTAAAGCTTGCTGCAAAGGTAATTCAGATAATGTAATTCCCGCGAGGTGAGGACAAAAAGTATTAATAACCTCCGCGGAACTTGTAGGTTTTGGCAACTTTATCGATTGCTACCATGTAAGCAGCAATACGCAATGATACTTTGTATTCCATTGCAGTCTTATACACGTTGTCAAAAGCATCTTTCATGATCCGGTCGCTTCTGCGGTTCACACGCTCAGCAGTCCACTTGTAGCCCAGACGATTTTGAACCCACTCAAAATAAGAAACCGTAACACCACCAGCATTAGCCAAGATATCAGGAACTACACTTATTCCTTTTTCGTAGATTACTCCATCCGCTTTGGATGAAGTAGGGCCGTTTGCGCCCTCAACAATCAACTTTGCCTGAATTTTGCCAGCATTAGATCCTGTAATGACATCTTCAGTTGCCGCAGGCACCAATACATCAACAGGGAGGGTTAAAATTTCACTGTTACTTATTTTTTCTGCGCCTGTAAATCCTTCCAGAGATCCTTTGTTTGCATCTCTGAATTTTACTGCCGCATCAATATCAATTCCGTTTTCATTGAAATAAGCTCCTCCCAAATCGCTGATGGCCTGAACCTTCAAACCTCTTTCGTGAAGCAGGCGCGCTGCCCAAGAACCAACGTTTCCGAATCCCTGAACTGCGCAGGTTGCTTTATAAGGATTGATTTTTAATTTTTCCATCGCGGCAAGTGTTGACACCATTACACCGCGGCCTGTGGCTTCTGTGCGCCCCAAAGAACCACCCATCACAATTGGCTTACCTGTAACCACTGCTGATACAGTCATCCCTTTATTGCGTGAATACTGGTCCATCAACCATGCCATCTCTTTAGGACCAGTTCCCATGTCAGGGGCTGGAATATCCTGATCAGGGCCAAACACATCCATCATCGACTGAGTATACGCGCGCATTAGTCGCTCAATCTCACCGCTCGACATTTCTCGTGGGTTACAAGTAACACCACCTTTGGCACCACCATATGGAATGTCTACCACTGCACATTTCCACGTCATCCATGCAGCTAATGCTTTCACCTCATCAAGATTCACATGTGGATCGAAACGGATACCACCTTTAGATGGGCCGAGGATTGTAGAGTGAATAACACGATACCCTTCAAAGACCCGAATACTTGCATCGTCCATCGTTACGGGTAATGATACGATCACCTGCTTCGCGGGAGTTTTTAAAACATTATAAACTTCTTCTTCAAGTCCTAAAATTTGTGATGCCGTGCGGAAACGAGACATCATGGCTTCAAATGGATTCTCTTTATCGAGGAGTGGAGCCGGTTCGATGTATGCCATTGGTATTTTGGATTTACGAGTTACAATTTAAAGATTTTACAAAATTGAGTTTCCGAGTTGTTAAATAAATAATCGTGTTCGAAAACGGTTGCAAAGATATATAATTTGGTTGGAAGCGGAACAGTTGTTAGCAAAAACAATCGGTTTTGAAAAAGCCGTTAGTATCATTAGAAAATTTGTTCTTGGTAATCAACGAGAGAATATTTTACGGACATAATGCTGGTTTACAGACCATGGTTTACGCCTTACCTCAAAGTCTATTTTAAGATGAAACTAATCCCTGCGCGAATGCCTAATGCACGACCGGAAAAATAGTAGTCACCGATTCCTTCGAGTCGGATGTTGTTCGTTAAAGGATACGCGTACCCCAAGCCAAGCGATGCATCATTTGCGCCAATCAAAGCACGAAAGCGGGTGAATACGTGCTCATTAAAATACCAGCGCACACCCATGACAAATGAATCTTTTTGATGGCCCCATATTTCAGCACCGGCACCCACCGCAAAATGACGGATCACAAAATAGTTGGCCTCCAAACCAATCTGCGATTTCTTGAAAAGGCCGTTGTTATCTGTCTTTATAAAATCAAAGCCACCACTTAACAAAAAATCATGCGTGCTTTGAGAGAAGGAAGTAATCGAGAAAAAGCCGAAGACAACAACACCAAAAAATCTTTTCAGCATAAATGCAAGTTTAAAAAATGGCATTGCAATATCACAGTTTGTACCTCAATTCGCAACTTATGGTCGGTACCGTGCTTTCTATTTAAGATTGATGCTGCGAAAGTGAAATTACTTTTTCTCTTCAATTAATTTCAGCATAGCCATGTATTCATCGCGAAGGCGAGCAGCTTCCATAAACTCCAATTCTTTTGCAGCCTTTTCCATTTCTTTCTTGGTGCGATCGGCCATTTTTACCAATTCTTCTTTTGACAGGTAGGCTGCCACTGGATCGGCAGCAAGTGATTTCTCCTCTTCTTCGATGTAATATTTTTTGATTGACTTCTTAGAGTCGGCCACTTTTGTTTGCCCCATGATGGCTTCCTTCGATTTTAAAACGGTCTTTGGAGTAATGCCGTTGGCAAGATTATAATCCATTTGTACTTTGCGTCTTCGGTTGGTTTCATCTATCGCCACCTGCATGGATTCTGTAATGGTATCTGCATACATGATCACTCGGCCATTTTCATTTCGTGCTGCCCGGCCAATTGTCTGCACCAGCGAACGCTGATTGCGCAAGAACCCTTCCTTATCGGCATCCATAATGGCAACGAGTGAAACTTCAGGCAGATCTAGCCCTTCGCGAAGCAAGTTTACTCCCACCAGCACATCGAATACACCAAGCCTGAGTTCACGTAGAATCTCTACGCGATCGAGTGTTTGCACTTCGCTGTGAATATACCTGCATTTGATGGCAGCACGTTCCAAAAACTTGGTGAGTTCCTCTGCCATACGTTTAGTTAACGTAGTCACCAATACACGCTCCTTCTTTTTTACGCGTTCATCAATTTCTTCGAGCAAGTCATCAATCTGATTTTTACTCGGACGAACGTCAATTTGTGGATCGAGCAAGCCCGTTGGCCGGATTAATTGTTCAACAATGATTCCTTCTGATTTTCGCAACTCGTATTCAGCGGGAGTTGCACTAACATATACAACCTGATTCATCAATGATTCAAATTCATTGAATGTTAAAGGTCGATTGTCTAAAGCGGAGGGAAGCCTGAAGCCATAATCTACCAGATTTACTTTTCGTGAGCGATCGCCTCCCCACATGGCCCTCACCTGCGGAATGGTAACGTGACTTTCGTCAATGACCAACAAGAAATCATCTGGAAAATAATCGATCAAACAAAATGGTCGTGCGCCCACTGCTCTTCTATCGAAGTAACGAGAGTAGTTTTCAATGCCACTACAATAACCTAATTCTCTCATCATCTCCAGGTCAAATTCTGTACGCTCTTTCAAACGCTTCGCCTCAAGATGTTTCTTTTCTTGCTCAAACATTTGCACTTGCAGCACCATGTCATCCTGAATTTCTTTGATAGCAGTGTTCAGTAATTCTTTTCCGGTAACGAAAAGATTGGCCGGGAAAATCACAGCCATCTTTTCATCGGTAATTTTCTTACCGCTCATTGGCTCAATTAATTGAATCGCTTCAATCTCATCTCCGAAAAAATAAATGCGCACGGCATAGTCAGCATAAGCAAGAAAGATGTCAACGGTATCTCCCTTCACACGAAATGTTCCGCGTTTAAACTCGGCCTCCGTTCTCGAGTAGAGAATATCCACCAGTGCAAACAGAAGCCGGTTGCGGGGGATCATTTCACCGACAGCAAGTTGAA
Source organism: uncultured Ohtaekwangia sp. (assembly GCA_964571345.1). Classification (GTDB taxonomy): domain Bacteria; phylum Bacteroidota; class Bacteroidia; order Cytophagales; family Cyclobacteriaceae; genus ELB16-189. The sequence continues at coordinate 434 of CAZNCO010000028.1, read as the reverse complement.
TTCTGTTTTTGCCAAATTCTTCAGGATTACCAATACCATAAATGCACGACACAGATGCAACCACCAGTACATCGCGCCTTCCGGCAAGCAGCGAAGAGGTGGCGCTTAATCTTAATTTTTCTATCTCTTCATTAATGGAGAGATCTTTTTCGATATAAAGATTTGAGGTGGGAATGAAAGACTCAGGCTGGTAATAATCGTAGTAGGAGATAAAATACTCAACAGCATTTTCCGGAAAGAATTGTTTGAATTCCCCGTAAAGCTGAGCTGCGAGGGTTTTGTTATGGCTTAAAATTAATGTTGGGCGATTTATCTGTGCAATTACATTGGCAACTGTAAACGTTTTGCCCGAGCCCGTTACTCCTAAAAGAGTTTGATGTGCTTCACCTGCTTTTAAGCCTTCAACTAATTTCTCAATAGCCTTGGGTTGATCG
>CAZNCO010000027.1:0-15195 GCA_964571345.1 uncultured Ohtaekwangia sp. | reverse complement strand
GCATCAGTCACCCCATTGTTGATGGCGGTGGTATAATCCTGAACGGCACTCGAAAAACTATTGCCTCTGAACTTAGCATCACCTCGGTGAAAGTATGCCTGAAATAGTTTGGCGTTTTTCTCAATGGCCGAATTGAAATCGGTCAAGGCTCCTTCCACATCTTTTGCGTCAAGCTTACAATATCCGCGCATGTCAAAGGCAATAGCTTCTGCAAAGCCACCGTTGATTGCTTTATCAAAATCGGGTAAAGCTCCTTTATAATCTTGTGTGTTGCTTTTGCAAGCACCCCTTCTGTAATAAACCTCGGCACTGGTTTCGCCTGATTCTATTGCCTTATTGAAGTCGGCCAATGCTTTGGCAAAATCACTTTGCTCAAAATAAGAAGAGCCGCGTGAAGTGAAAACTTGTTTGTCTTTTGCTCCAGCACTGATTGCTTTTGTAAGGTCTTCCACCGCACCGGCAAAATTTTTCAGATTGTATTTTGCAATACCTGAATACATCAACTCATCGGCACCAGACTGGCTGTAGCCTGCAAGTAAAGCAACATCCGTAATTACTTTAGGCCAGTCATTCATTTTGAAGTTTGCCAGCGTGCGATTCTTCAATGCCTGCGCATAGTTGGGTTTGAGCTGAATGGCTTTGTCGAAATCTGCAAGTGATTCTTTTATTTGCCCGGCATTCATTTTTGCTTTGCCCCGATTGTTAAAAATGATTTCATCGTTGAAGCCCAGTTCAATAGCCTTATTGTAGGCATCTATGGCCCCTGCATAATTCTCAATTTTAAATCTTCCATTGCCAGCCTGGTAGTAAACTTCTTTGCTTTTGCTACCAGCCGCGATAGCTTTTTCAAGTGTGGCAAGTCCTTCTTTATCTTTTTGCGTTTGCAGATAACTTAATCCTAAATATTCAAGGCTTGTTAAATCAGGCTTTTCATTTTGTGCAATTTTTTCCAGGTTGATGACGGCATTCGTATAGTCCTTGGTTTGAAAACACGACTTTCCTCTTTTTTCAAACAATTCAGGCTCATTCGCACCAGCCGCTTCTGCCGTGCTCAATGCCTTAATGGTACCTTTGTAATCATTTGCTTCAAAGCGCAGATAGCCGGCATATAAACTCACTCGCATATCTTTTACGCCTTCCTTTAGCGCGTTTTCTAAAGCGATCTTTGCATTGGGAAAATCTTTGAGTTTGTATTTCGCTACTCCTATCATTTTTGAAAGCTCACCCGATTCTCCTTCAGTAGCTTTCGCTTTGTCGAGATCATCGGCCGCGCCTTTGTAGTCCTCGGTGCTAAATCGGGCTGTCCCTCGGTTTAAAAATGCCTTGGAGTAGTCCGCCTTTAACGTTAGCGCTTTATCGAAGTCGGGGAGGGAGGCGGCAAAATCTCCGAGTGTAAGTTTGGCCTTTCCTCGATTGTTGTAAAGAACAGCATCGGCTTGCGCGAAGGTTGCGGCCTTATCGTAATACTTGATTGCAGACGCGAAATCGTTTTTTAAGAATTTGCTGTCTCCCAGGTTTTTGAAAGCGTCATAGTCAGAAGCGCCCATAGAAATAGCTTTCTCCAGATCGATCGTAGCATGTTCAACATCTTTCTGCTGGTATTCCGCATTGCCTTTCATCAGAAATACTTCTTTCGTGGAAACTCCCATCCCTATTGCGCGGCCCAGCGACTGAATTGCGTTTGCAAAGTCTTTATTTTTGAATTGACAGGTGCCCAGTTGCTCAAAAACATCTTTGTCACTTGCACCCATGGATACAGCTGCCTGCAATGCTTGCGCTGATCCCGTGCAGTCCCCAATAGAGGCAAGACTTAGACCAAGCATGCGGAACACGTCTTTGTCTTTAATTCCTTTGCTCACAACCTTGTTTAGATTTTCAGCGCAGCCTTTGAAGTCGTTCAAAAAGAATTTTGCTGTTCCTGCTTTTTGAAATAACTCTTCATCACTTCGCCCCGATTTAATAATCTTGTCCAGGTCGGTTACTGCATCTTTCCAATTCTTGAGTTGGAGGTTGGCTTCGGCCCGGTTCTCGGTTGCCTTTTCGTAGTCAGATTTTAACGTGAGAGCTTCTGTGAAATCGGCCACAGCACCAGCAAAATCTTTCAATGTCATTTTTGCTTTTCCACGATTGTTAAATAAAATAGCATCTTTCTTTAACGCCAGGGCTTTATCATAATTTATGATCGCGTCTTTGAAATTCTCTAATCGGAATTTTGAATTGCCGAGTGATGAGTATACATCAACACTTTTTGCGCCAAGCGCCACTGCCTTATCTAAGTCGGTGGAGGCTCCGTTGAAATCTTCCAGTTTGTACTTTGCTAATCCTCGATACTCAAAAAGTTCCTGTGTGTTAATCCTGCTTTTGACCGCCTCATCAAAGTCGGCTTTAGCTTTTTCAAAATCATTCAGCATGAAATTGGCTAGACCGCGCTTCACAAATACTTCTTTGTTGCTAAAACCGGTTGTGATCAACTGCGTGAATTGAGCGTAGGCTTCGCTATAAGATTGTTGTTTTAATTTCTGCAAAGCAGTTTCATAAACTTTTAGCTGAAGAGAATCCTGCTTTTGCCCAAACGCATAGCCAACCAGTAAAACGAAAAAGATTGAGTAGATAGTTCTCAGATGCATAAAGAGGCGAGTTTGTAAAGCAAAAGTAGATAAAAATGTGGGCGCCAAATGTTTGAACATGGCGTCATTTCTTACCTGGCGCGGACTTGTTTTTTAAAAGAAGGGAGATTCAAATGCGCAACAATATTTCATTTAAAGGAGCAAGCGCATTAAAAAGGATTGGCCAACTATTTTGTTTATCTGATGAATTGAGTGTAGATAGCGGATAATGCGTACACAACGATGCCGAGCATTATGATCCATCCAAAAATCCGCGCCCTCAGATAGAAAAACCGAACTGGTATCATTTTCATAAGTAGCTGATTTAAATAATGTTAGTTAAATGTACTTAATAAACACTTAAATTCCTAAAAGGTTTCTTTTAAATACTTTTTTTACCGACAAAAGAATATACGAGCTGGTCCGTTAATTGGATTTGGTGAATTGAAAATAACTTGAAAATTAACCTTTCAAGGGTGATTTCGAACAGGTTAGACTTTAGCGGGATTGCCGGCCACTTGCATTGTTTCGAGCGTGGGGGAAGTTTTTCCCCCGGCATCCTCGATGGTTACTGCGAAAGTAACGGCTCCTTTCTCGATGTTTTTCATTTTGATCAGGCCGGCCACATTACCATCAAAAACACCGGCATCTACTGGTTTGCCATCTATGATGGCCCAAAGTTGATATTGCTTTTCTTTTGAAAGCGCCCGCATGTTTTGAATGCTCACGAAGACCTCTGCGGTTTGCCTGTTCCAATAAACAGACGCCATAGCATCAGGGGCATTGGGAGTTCCTTTCATAATCACGCGTTCAAAATTAGGGCTGCTTGTCACTTTCAGATCATTCTCTAATTTATCCAGTCGAAAGTTTACTTGATTATAATCCTGCGCGATTTGTTGATTCCTTACATTGATAGCGAGTAATTCATTTTCTGAATGCTTCCACTTCACCCAATAGTTATATGCCATGTAGGAGGAAAATAAAGCAATTCCGATAGAAGCAGCAGCGGCATATTTCCATTTCAGAATGAGTTCATTCTCCATTACCACCGCTTTACCCTGTGGCTTGGTGGCCGCCATGATTTTAGCTTTTAGGTTTGCAGGCGGCTGCACGGCTGTTCGAGCGAATAGAGCTTCCATCGTCTCTTCTACCCGAGCCAACTCTTCGCGTAAAGCCGGGTAAAGCGCCAGGTTTTTTTCAACGTCTGCTTTTTCCGTAGAGGTTAAATCCCCCAAAGCATATGATTCCAGAATGCCAGTCGATATGTATTCGTCTATGTTCACTCCACGTTCAATAAAGCCCGTAATTCAATCATGCCAAGTCGTAAGCGTGTTTTTACTGTGCCCAGCGGCATTCCAAATTCCTCTGCCACTTCCGACTGCGTATAGCCTTTCAAGTAAAGCAACTCTATGACGAGTCGCTGCTCTGCAGGCAATTTCATTAAAACCTCTTTCAGCCCGATTGCTTCAACTTCGTTAAAACTCTGTTCTTGCCGATCGATTTTATTTACGAGTAAATCGATATCATCGGTTTTCTTTCTTTTGATTATTTCTTTCGAGCGTGTTTTGTCAATGGCCAAATTACGTGTCAGGTTAAGCATCCACGTAAATAGTTTACCTTTTTCAGAATCGTAGGAGTCAATCTTATTCCAGAATTTCATGAAGGCATCTTGCAATACCTCCTGCGCGATGTCTTCGTCTCTTACAAACCGCAGGATTACACTGTACATTGCGCCCGAATAATGATCATAGAGATATTCAAAAACAGAATGATCCCGGTTGATCATTCCCGCCACCAGGTCGTTTTCTTCTATATGTTTTCGTGTGCCCAAAACTTCGTTTCAATGCAATTATATTCAAAAAAACAGATTGAATCTAATTTGTAAAAGTTAAGCGGTGCTACGGGCATTCGAATGTCTTCGATGTAGCATTTGCCTAGCTGCTTTGTGATCGTAGCGCGTTCGATAAAATACGTTTTTCAGCATGGTGGAAGTAAGTTAGATCGGCATTAGCTGCCTTATCGAAGCCTTCGCAATGAAGCAAATAAACAGATTGATCGAAGACGTAGCCAGAACATTGGGAGGCATCCGAAGAACAATGAATGCCTGACCGAAGCCAGACAGCGACATGAACCAACATTGCATGCTGAACTGACGAAACGATGTGAGCATCGTCCTAATTCATTCACCGCCAAGCCACCCATACCCGTTTGTCAGGTTTTGAAAAGATTGTGCAAGGAAATTGAAAATGCAATTATTAATATGCGCGCCTTAATCATAAAAAATCAAGCAATGAACCCTAGTTTTTCAAAAATTTCAAAGTTGAGCTTACTTTTTTTGTGGCTTGCGCTATGTGCTTACGCACAAGATGCAGGCAAGCCGAAATTTATCGATCCCGCCAACATGAATGTGCTGGTAAAGCCTGGCGATAATTTTGTAGAATATGCCGGTGGTGTATGGCTTAAAAATAATTCTATTCCCGCCAAGGAAACAACGTGGGGTAGTTTTACAGTGCTGCGCGATTTTAATGTGAAGGCACTGAAGAAAATACTCATGGATGCAGCAGCTGATACAAAGTCAAAGCCCGGATCGGTGAAAAGGAGAGTAGCTGATTTTTATTTGGCCGCCATGGACACTGCAACGATTGAACAATTGAAAGCAGAGCCGATTCAGAACGATCTGAAAAGGGTGAATGAGCTTTCTGCCAACAGTCAGATTATTGACGAAATTATTTATCAACGCTCGCATGGTATTGGTGCGCCCTTATTTGGCTTTTTTGTAGGGCAAGACAGAAAGCATCCGGAGAAGATGGCTGTGCAATTCAGTCAGGGCGGACTCTCTATGCCTGATCGCGATTACTACTTAAAGACAGATGCGCGTTCAAAAAAGATACAAGGAGCATTCTCAAGTTACATTGTTTCGTTATTTAAACTATCCGGAACTCCCGAAGACCAAGCAAGGAAAAATGCTGACGTTATTTTTTCGATGGAGCAGCGATTGGCCAAAGCCCAGATGAGTCGCACAGAAATGCGCGACCCGCTGAAGACGTACAACAAATTCGCAATTGCTGATTTTTCAAAAACTACTCCTTCGATAGATTGGAAGTCATTCCTGGCTAAACTAAACATTACTACCGAGGATAGCATGCTGGTAAACGTACCGAAGTTTTTTCCGGTAGCAGATAGTTTGGTGAAGCATGCACCGATTGATCATTGGAAAGTTTACCTGCAATGGAATTTACTGCGCTCGGCCGCGCCTTATATGAGCAAAGAATTTGTGGATGCCGAGTTTGCCTACAACCAGGTGCTTACCGGGCAAAAGGCTCAAACACCGCGTTGGCAAAAAGCATCGTCTTTGACGGATGGCAATGTTGGAGAATTGTTGGGCCAACTGTATGTGGAAGAATATTTCAAGCCTCAGGCCAAGGCGCGCATGAACGAATTGATCGCCAACCTGATCAAAGCGTATGAAATTCGCATCAAGCAACTGGATTGGATGACGGATGCTACAAAAGAAAAAGCACTTGCCAAGTTAAAAGCTTTTCATCCTAAGATTGCCTATCCGGATAAATGGAAAAATTATGATGGCCTTGAAATCAATAGTAAAACGTTTCTTCAGAACGTGAGAAATTCTAATCAGTGGGCATTCAATGATATGGTAAGCCAACTCGGAAAGCCGGTTGACCGCACTCGGTGGGGGATGAAACCGCCGACGGTGAATGCCTATTACAACCCAGTGATGAACGAGATTGTTTTCCCTGCCGGGATTCTGCAAGATCCATTCTTCCATCCCGATGCGGATGACGCATTCAATTATGGTGGTATTGGTGCGGTGATTGGTCACGAAATTTCTCACGGCTTTGATGACAGCGGAAGCCAGTATGATAAAGACGGAACCTTGAGAAACTGGTGGACTCCCGAAGATAGAAAACGCTTTGAAGAGCGCGCAGATCTTTTGAAAAAGCAATTTGATGCATACACGGTGCTCGACTCGTTGCATGTGAATGGCAAATTGACGTTGGGTGAAAACATTGGTGACCTGGGCGGATTGAATGCTGCGTATGAAGCCTTCAAGATGACACCCCAGGGAAAATCAAACAAGAAAATTGACGGATTCACTCCTGATCAAAGATTCTTCCTGGCATGGGCGCAAGTGTGGAGAAGCAAAACATTGCCCGAGAGGCAGGCGCAGTTGATTGTAATCGACCCACACTCTCCAGGAGAATACCGTGCCATTGGCGCACCGTCTAATATGGATGCCTGGTACAAGGCGTTTAATGTGAAGCCAGGTGACAAGTTGTATAAAAAACCGGAAGACAGGATCAAGATTTGGTAAGCAGTAGCGGTGTTAATATAATGAAAGACTCCAGTAAACGCTGGAGTTTTTTATTGATTGGAGTCTTCGAAACCAGAAGAAGTAACTTTGTTACTTTTGACCTATCCTTTATGAAAGCGTTGTTGTAAATAATATTGAGCAATGAAAGAAAGAAGTTGAGTTTCCTTTTGATCTTAAAACAGGGAATGTTAACAACATGCCCCTGCCAGAATTTAAAAAACACTTCTTAAGCTTCGTGATAAAAAATATTGAAAGGAGGGATGGCAAGCTTCCGTTGGAGCCTTAGTATTTAGCGTTCAGGAGTCGAATCTTTTTAGCTAAGGACGCTTTGCGGCAGGGATGCATTGTTGGAGCTCGAGGAGATTTTTGCGCGGGCTGGCGACTGCCGAGAGCCCCGATGGGGTGCCTCGCACCAGCCGCCAAAATTTTCTTCATAAAAAAACTCCAGTGGTTGTGCTGGAGTTTCTTGTATTTGAATGAAGTGGTGGCCTGTAATTACTTAACCTCCACAGGCACCAGTATTCCAATATTTTGAGGAGCCTTGTCTTCCTGGATTTTTAACCACAACGTATATTTCCCGGCCCTCACTCCGTCCGTAGAGAAGTCAAGTTTTACATGTTCGCCATGATAAACAGCCTTCCCAATGTTTTCGATGGCTACTCTGCCCTGATCATCAATAAAACGAAACATAAAATTAGAATGCTTATTCAGGTTCTTAACATCATTTGCTGTAAGGATATAACTATTGTCAGGTTGAAGTTCATTAAATGGGATAGCGGCTCCATGCTCTTTGTGATGAAGTTCCATGCGTTTGATTTCTCCGCCCACTGCTGAACTGATCATACCCGGACCAACAACTCCGGTGCTTGTGGTAAATTTCGCAGCAGTAAGAGTCTTAGGTGTAGTCTGAATGGGCATTTCAACAAAAATTTCTCCATTACCTTTGGTGTCGAAGAAATGCGCCTTCATGTCATAACTTCTCTCCTCTGTCATAGGAGCAGCAACTTTGAATTTGATAGAGATGCTTTTAGCCTGATCAGGTGTGAAGGATTGGCCTTCCTTGTATACATTGTGTACTTTGTCAATTTCTCTGCCACCTACTTCTCTTGTTTCATGGCCGGCTCCAATGAAAATTACTCCATCCGTATCAGTGCAAAAACCTTTTGGGTTGAATAGCGTGAGCACAATTGTTTCTCCCAATGCAATTTCAGGTCCACTGATAAAGGCACCCGCCTCATTTTTAATCTCATATTTGTCATACGTCAAGCCTTTGGAGGTAAAGACTGCGCCCGTTTGAGGATCAACTTCAACCTTGGAAATGGGAGCTTCACCGGTAGGGCACTCTCTATTCCCAGCTATGTGATTTAACCACTCGCAGGCTATTTTACCTGCCTGAATCCGGGCATTTCGTGCACCGAGCTCATGTGCTTTCTTATAATCAGGACAAGCTTTGTCATTTTGTTTCAATTGCAAATAGCAATCACCCCGGAAGAGCCAGAGCGTGGCATTTTTTGGGTCTAACTCCAAACCTTTTGAGTAGTCTTTTTCAGCTGCGGTGTATTGTTTAAGATTGTAATAGCAGTCACCCCGCAGCTTGTAGAATTTTGAATTGGCAGCGTCAATGGCGATTGCCGATGTATAATCTTTGATGGCTGCCTCATAGCTACCAAGTGCACGGTAAGAGTCGGCACGAAACCAAAACCCTTTCACCAGTGTAGCATCTTTTGCAATAGCTTGGGTAAAATAGTTGATTGCTTCGTTATAATTTTTTGCTGAATAGAGTTCGTCTCCTTTTGTGATAAGCTCGCCATACGTTTGCGCGCTTACCGAAATATACGTTGTGAAGGTTAGGACAATTAAAAATAGGAATTTCATGCCAGGGGTATTTTAGTAGGCGCAAAAATAAGATACAGAGGTTCAGTTTTAAAATTATAAATCGCTAATGAGTTGGTTTTGTCCCATTATACGCTTCTGAACATAAAAAAACTCCAGCATTACACTGGAGTCTTTGAAGAACATACTTGTGATCCGTTATTTTAACGGACCTGTTTACAAAGGGATCACTTCGCCATAGGCTGCTGCGGCTGCTTCCATAATGGCTTCACTCATGGTAGGGTGAGGATGAACCGACTTGATGATTTCATGCCCAGTAGTTTCCAGCTTTCTGGCAACAACTACTTCGGCAATCATTTCCGTCACGTTAGCTCCAATAAAGTGTGCGCCCAGCCATTCGCCATATTTCGCATCGAAGATTAATTTTACAAACCCATCTGCCGCGCCAGCAGCTTTTGCTTTACCGGATGCCGTAAATGGAAATTTGCCGACCTTAATTTGATAGCCTGCCTTCTTCGCAGCTTCTTCAGTATAGCCAACGGAGGCAATCTCAGGTGAGCAATAGGTACAGCCCGGAATATTATTGTAGTTGAGAGGTTCTGGTTTTTTACCTGCAATATTCTCTACGCAGATAATTCCCTCTGCCGATGCAACGTGTGCCAACGCAGGTCCGGGGGTGATGTCTCCAATCGCGTAAACGCCAGGAACATTTGTTTTGTAGAATTGGTCTACAATCACTTTGCCTTTGTCGGTTTTGATACCTAACTCTTCAAGGCCTAGATTTTCTAAGTTGGTAGTCACTCCAGCTGCTGAAAGTACGATATCAGTTTCAACTTTAATTTCCCCTGTTGGGGTTTTAATCGTAACGAGGCAGCCCTTTCCCTTCGTGTCAACCGCTGTTACCTCAGAGCTTGTATGAACGATGATACCAGCTTTCTTAAAGGACTTTTCCAATTGCTTAGATACTTCTTCATCTTCAACAGGAACCAGGCGCGGTAAAAATTCTACCAGTGTTACTTCAGTACCGATTGTGTTATAAAAATAGGCAAACTCAGAACCGATAGCCCCAGAACCTACCACCACCATTTTCTGTGGACGTTCCGGAAGCACCATCGCCTCGCGGTAGCCGATGATTTTCTTGCCATCAATTTTCATGGAGGGCAACTCGCGTGAACGCGCGCCAGTAGCGAGGATAATATGTTTTGCTTCGTAGTCAGTCTTCTTTCCGGCAGCATCGGTCACTTCTACTTTGCCGCCTTTCTTTACTTTTCCATGGCCAACAATCTGATCGATTTTATTTTTCTTGAAAAGAAATTGAACACCTTTGCTCATACCAGCAGCTACATCGCGGCTCCGTTTTACAATGGCCGTCATATCAGGGGTAGCTTCTTTTACATTGATTCCGTAATCGGCAGCATGCTGAAGATATTCAAAAACGTTTGCGCTTTTTAACAACGCCTTGGTAGGGATACATCCCCAGTTGAGACAGATGCCACCCAGCTCTGCTTTTTCTACTACGCCTACTTTCATACCCAGCTGAGAAGCGCGGATTGCCGCTACATACCCACCAGGGCCGGAGCCAATTACAATGAGATCGTATGCCATATGAGTTTAATTTGGCGGCCAAATTAATTCAAAATTCGATAGCAAAAAATCATTTAATTTGTCGTCATTCAATATGAAAAAAGAAAAACTCCAAAACGTAGGATTGATCTTAAGTTTTATCGGGAACATTGTTATGATTTCAACCACTCCCTTTGTGGGGATAGAATCCGACAATGTTTATTGGGTAAAGGGAACTGGTGCCGTCATCCTTTTGATTGGAATAATTTTCCTCTTTGCTTTTTGGATTGCCAAAAGAAAAGAAGCCCGCCTTCCGAAAAACTAAAATAGAATTTGTTTCAGGTTTTACAGTAGGTGGATTGTTCTTCCGACAGAATACACCTCTTAAAGCATGAATAGTCTCCGTGGGTATTTCTTTATGTTTTTTGTTAAGGATAGGGAATTTAAATCATCATAAGCTCAGCATCGCCATGGGAAGAACCACAGAAACATACCGGTCAGATTCAGAGTGCATGTTATTAATTTGTCAACGGCTTTTGGGGAACTTGAATATTTGAGTATTGAAAACATCTCTTTCAATATTCGAAAGAAGTTGTCAATTTTACCTCAAATTATTAGTGGAGAGAAAAAATGAAATAATTTCTCGACATCTTCTTTCGTAGCAGTTGTAGAAAATTTTCATTTACTAAAACCTAAACGCTTATACATGAAACTACTTCAGGGAAAAAATGCACTTGTAACTGGTGCATCCAAAGGAATTGGAAGAAGCATCGCCCTAAAATTTGCAGAGCAAGGAGCCAACGTGGCGTTCACCTATTTATCAAGTGTGGAGCAAGGCCAGGCGTTGGAAGCAGAGCTTGCATCAAAGGGAGTAAAGGCAAAGGGATTTCGCTCGGATGCATCTGATTTTGCCCAAGCTGATAAATTGATTAATGATGTGGTAGCCGAGTTTGGCTCGCTCGATATTTTAGTGAACAATGCAGGTATCACAATGGATAACCTCCTACTTAGAATGACTGAAGAATCATGGGACAAAATTATGAATGTGAACCTGAAATCGTGCTTCAACACGGTTAAGGCAGCCTGCAAGCCAATGATGAAACAAAAAAGTGGTTCTATTATTAATATGACCTCCGTTGTTGGTTTGAAAGGCAATGCGGGCCAAGCTAATTACGCGGCCTCCAAAGCGGGAATTATCGGATTTACCAAATCCGTTGCTCTTGAGTTGGGTTCGCGAGGCATTCGTTCAAACGCAATTGCTCCAGGGTTTATTGAAACGGAGATGACTGGCAAGCTCGATGAAAAGACAGTTCAAAGCTGGCGCGATGCTATTCCATTAAAACGTGGTGGCCGCCCAGAAGATGTTGCTGATGCTTGTGTGTTCCTTGCGTCTGACATGTCGACCTACATGACGGGTCAGGTGCTGCAGGTGGACGGAGGTATGCTGACATAAAAGAAACAGAAACCATTTTTATATTTAAGTTCAATTGACGAACTTAAATGATGATTGTTCTGGTCTCTAATTCTAGCTGGCGTAGATTTATTTTTCTCGCCCTTTTACTTGTTTGGCAATTGAACTGGGCACAAATGCCCACAAACGTGTCACGCGACAGTTTGATGAATGCATTGAAGAATCATTCGGCACGTGATTCCGCGCGAGTTCTTTTGCTAAATCAACTTGCCTTTACAGGATATTACGCTGACCCGGTTGGCGCGCTCACTTATGGCTTTGAAGCAAGACGAATTGCAGATAGCATCCATTTTACGAGAGGTGAAGCAGATGCCTTTCGGCAAATTGGACTGGCGTTTTGGGCAGAAGCCGACATCCCCACAGCTATCAATTATTTCCTGGCCGGATTAAAGATTGCGCAAGCGAATCATCATCTCCAAGTTGAGGCTGACATTACCGGTAACATTGGAACATCTTATAATGGTTTGGGTAACCCGGAAGAAGCGCTTGTATTTTTAACGCGGGCGCGTGAAATGCAACAGAAATTACACAACCCCTGGCGGGAAGCCTCGGTAATGAACAACATTGGTGATGCATATTTGTCTTTAAAAAAGTTTGACAAGGCTATTGATGCCTATACAATTGCTCTTAAGTCGGCACTTAAGATTGGCTACAAGCTCGGTATAACAACTAACCTTAGAAATCTGGCCAATATTTTCGAGCTCTCGGGTAAATACGATTCTGCCTTGGTAAATTATTTTAAGTGTATTTCTCTTTCGTCTCAGATTAGCGACTATCGAGGATACATATTGGCGAACAAATCGATTGCTTCTGTTTTTTTAAAGAAGAAAGAGTTGACAAAAGCGTTGCAGTATGCGCACATAGCTTTGGATGAGGCGCGCAAAAGGAATCTTCGGGCGTTTATACGCGATACATACGAAATTCTGTATAAGATAAACGATGCTCAAGGAAATCAAGGAAAGGCATTTGAAAATTTTAAACTATTTTCAGCCTACAAGGATAGCGTACAAAATCTGAAAGTGATTACAGAGGTGGATGGCCAGCGGTTGCGTTTTGAAACAGAAAAAAAGCAATCTGAAATAGGTTTGCTAAAAAAGGATGCGGAGTTGCAAGCCGAACGACTCTCGAAGAAAAATTCGCAGCTTTACTACAGCATTCTTCTTTCCCTTTTAATTCTTCTTTCTCTTGGTCTGTCGCTACACAACTTCTTGCGCGTTAAGAAAAACAATCTCCTCTTGAAAGAAAAGAATGATGAGATAAACTTGCAGCGTGCAAAACTTGCTGAACAGAATGATGAATTGATAGCACTAAACGAAGAAATTCGTTCGCAACAAGAGGAAGTGACGGCACAGCGAGATATGGTTTATGAAAAGAATCAGGAGATCGAGAAGATAAACCTGAAGATCATCGAGATGAACAAGAATCTGGAACAGTTGGTTGCACAGCGAACGTCAGCACTTGAAAAACAAAACAAGAAGCTATCTGAATATGCCTTTATGAACGCTCATAAATTAAGAGCTCCATTAGCCCGAGTAATGGGGCTTGTGAATTTGTTACTCTCTAATTCATCGCCTGAAGAACAGCCTGTTATCCTTTTGCATCTAAAAAAATCGTCTGACGACCTGGACGCTGAAGTTCGTAAAATCTCGACAACGATTCAGGAGGGAATGGACATTTTTCCGTCATCGGAAGGGGCGTAGAGAAATATTTTCAGCAAATCCAGGTTGATTGAAATAGGGCTGTTTTTTTTTCGAATCTTTTCCTACCTTCCAACTTTCGTGGTGATCAGAATGAAGCGCATTGCATTTGTACTTTTTTATCTGGCTTTAAGTGGAACTATAGTTGCCCAAAATCACCTGGTTGACAGCCTTAAGGCGCAGATTACGTCCTATAAAAAGGATGACACAGTAAAGGTGAGTTTGCTTCTAAGCCTTGCCACAGAGGAGATTTATAACCATCCTTCCGATGCTGGTAAATATGCTTTTGAAGCAAAGTCAATCGCTGAAGGGATCAAATACCCGCTGGGCGTTGCGATGGCATATCGCCTCATGGGCAATGCGTTCTGGTCTCAAGCCAACCAAACAGCCGCGCTGGATAATTTTTTGAAAGGTCTGCGAATAGCCGATTCGATTAAAAGCCCGCAAGTGCAGGCAGACCTTTTGGGAAATTTGGGGATGGTTTATAATGATATCAGCGACTACAGCACGGCACTCAAATACTACAAGTCGTCCCTTGCAAAACAGATTGAATTGAAGAATAAACTTCGAGAAGCGGTATTGCGAGTAAACGTAGGTAATGGATTCTACCGCTTGCATCAATACGATAGTTCCCTTTTATTTTATAATCAGGCATTGGAAAAACTTCAGAGTTTAAAGAATACAAGATCTTACGTGGACCTCGTTACCATTGGCATTGGAGAAGTATATGCTGATTTGGGTAACTATGATGCTGCCCTTGATTATTATTACCGGGCAAAGAAATCAATCGACACAACACGCCATAACCGTGGCATGGTGCACTCCCGAATGGCAATCGCAAAAGTATTGATCAAAAAAAATCAATATGCGAATGCGGAAAAAGAACTTTTGGAGGCTATTGATTTCTCGAAACAAGTGAATTTAAAGACCTATGTGCGCGATTGTTATGAGTTGTTATCGCAGATAGCCCAGACACAGAACCATCTGTCTAAATTTATCAACTATTATAAATTGTATGTTGCCTATAAAGACAGCATTCAAAATTCTGCGCAAGCTTCTAAAATCACATCGCTTCAGCTTGAATATCAGATGCAGAATAAAGAATTAGAAATTGGAGGCTTGAAAAAAGATGCGCTGTTAAAAAATCAGGAGTTGAAATTCAAAAACACTTTATTAATCTCTGCTTTCATAGGATTTTTTTTGGTGGTGTTGTTTTCTGTTTCCGTCTATTGGAACTATCGTAATCAGAAGTTATTAAATCGTGAACTGGCTGCACGAAACGATGAAATCAATAGACAACGAATAGAACTCAGCCGTCAGCATAATGAATTGCTTGCTCTCAATGAAGAGATCAGGGCGCAGCAAGATGAGGTTGTTTCGCAGCGAGATCGGCTGACAGACAGAAATGAGAAAATTGAAAGTCTCTCCAAACGGTTGTTGGAACTTAATCAGAGCTTGGAGCAACTAGTTGAGCAAAGAACTATTGCGCTGCAAGAGCAAAATAAAAAGCTTGAAGAATACGCCTTTATAAATGCTCACAAACTTCGGGCACCGGTGGCCAGTATCATTGGTTTGATCGATCTGTTGCAATTAAAAGATCTTTCTGATGAGCGCAGTGTTATTCTGAATCACCTCAAGAAATCAGCATGGGATTTGGATCAAGTTATTCGTAACATTAGCAATACCCTGCAA
>CAZNCO010000026.1:0-15341 GCA_964571345.1 uncultured Ohtaekwangia sp. | reverse complement strand
TCAAGAAGAATTTTGAATTTTCTTTTATGGATTTTCGGCACATCAATGTATTTCGTTTACTATTACTACAAAGCATTCGATCTCAAACGGCTTAAGTTCTTTGTAACATTCGGGTCATTGATTTTCCTATTCGCTCCCTTTCTATTTTTGTTTGTCGTACCCTATTATATCACAGGTGACCTTGTTTGGAGTAGAAGACTTGCAGTAGTGATTCCATTTTTATATGGTGTCTCCTTCATCGTGGCGACAACTCGCGCCTTCATTTTCAAGTTCAGGGAAAAAGAATACTCCGAGAAAACCAAATTTGAATTAGTTATTGCTGCTTATGTAGCGCTCTTATGTTGGGTTGCTTTACCTGTGATTGTCTTTTTTGGCGACTTCCAGGTATTGGAGCATTCAATAACTAATTCAGGATTCCTTATCATGACGATCGTTTACATCAGGTCGTCCATTCACCAATCAAGAAAAGAATATAATATCTTACTAGATCGTGTTCACAGCTTAGAACAACTGATCGAATCTAATTGTGACAAGTACAACTTAACAACTAGAGAATCAGAGATTGTTAAACTTATTATGAAGGGGCATCCTTACAAAATCATCGCTTCGAACTTAAGCATATCAGAAAAAACAGTCGCAAAACACGTCTCCAACATCTTCACCAAAGCTTCTGCTACCAACAAGGTGGAACTGATTAACAAATTGGAGCAAAAAGACCATTACGTAGAATAACGCGTCATTTAACCGTTCGCGCACCCCTCAATACATAGAAATATGTAGTCCAAATACTCATTTTTTCCCATTGATAGGCAGCGTAGGTTTCTAAATTTTTACATCGTCATTATCCGTTGGCGAAAATCAAAGAACTGAAACCGATTTTCCCAATGGAATATGAATTCAAAAATATTGAGTCACTGATTGTAACCGCGATTCAATCTTCTGAGAGCACCAAAAAATCCTTGCCCGAGCAATTTGCTACAGTAAGAAAGTCTGTCACGTATGAAATTGCAGTCAGAAAGCATACATTTTTACATCAGGCATGGGCACTTGAAAAAGGTTTTCAACGAACCAACTATGTACAGTATCACCAACACTGCCTTATCAAATTCATTGACGTGCTTTTTACTATATCAAGTAATGAAGCTAAGAATGGTAAATCAAACTTAGCGTCAGAGGTTTTCTTTTTCTATAACCAGTTGGAGGATATTCTGGACTTAATTCAGGATGAATTTGAAACAGAATTTGATGACGGTGCCAAAATACCCGAGTCAAAAAAGGAAGTAGTTCTGAAATCACTTGAAAGAGAATATTCACAAATCAAATCTTTTCTCGATGATGAAGACTTAGACTCTGGGTTAGCTATTATTGCAAAGCAATTCATCCAGAATGCCATAGATGAAAAAACGTGCAAACTAACTTACGGACGAATCAACTATCTCGAAAACCTGATTCAAGAGATCAGCGAAATAACGGAACAAAAGCATCCTAGGGATATGACTGATGAATTGAGGTCATGTCTAATTTCAATAAATTTTAACAAGAGTGATTTTTTTCGGTATTGCACCCAAGCGATTCAGATGGATGTATCAAGGATAGAGTTTGAGACTGATCAAGCGGAAAGACTCAGTCACCACTTGAAAAACATAAATCAAATACAGTCTAGGCAGGGGCTGTTTTATAATCACAGACTTGCATCAATTAAAGAACAGCTATCCGATTGGCTAAAGGAAGAAATTCAATTCATTGATAGGAAATGCAAACTAAGCACCGTCAGTAAGGACAAAGATGATGATTTCACAAAGAGAGATTTCAAGCTGGAATTTGATATGTCGGTTTCGCAGTTTGCATTTTTTACAAAGACACTTGTCGAGTCTGGTGTTATTCAAAACAAAAACGTTTCTGAATTAATCCGTTTCCTTTCAAAATTTGTAAAGACCAAAAGGTCGGGAAGTATTTCCCACGAAAGTTTCAGGATCAAATATTATAATGTAGAAGAAAGTACAAAGGATGCAGTTAAGAATACTTTTCACACTGCAATAGGCTATATCAATAGAAACTAAAATTTAAAACTTATGAAAATGCGATTCAGTCTTGTTGTTGTTTTTGGCTTGCTATCTTTTTCTTGCAGCACTCCCAATGATCATTCTGGCTTGAAAGATGAAATATCCGGTACTTATGTGCGAGAGTATTCCTTTAAAGTGATTAATCAAGAGAGTGGCAATGAAATCGGAATGAGAACAATTAGGGATACTATAATTGTCTCGCCAATGGATTCTGAATACAAGGTAACGAACATCAAATGGCAGTTAAACCACTATGACATACAAGGGTGGCAAAATATGAAACACTCAGATAACCGACCGAAGCCGACATTTGTTGGAAAATTAGATTTGAAAAGTGCCACTATAATTTCCAAGGATGGAACAGAACTTCATTGGGATTCGGAAAAGTCGGTAGTATTTTGGAGTGCGCTAGATATTTATCACAGAGCAATAGATTAGATTCGCCTTTTGGTTTAATAAAAACATCATTCCATGACTCGCGAGTATTCCGATGAAACAAAAGCATACTTGAATGAAAAAGAACGACTTGCAGTTTCATGGGAGTTGCTTTCCTACGCGCACATGCTTTATAGCAGAGTCTATGTATTCAAAAATTTTGAGGCGTTTTCAGAAAGTTTCAGGACAGATTCGTCCGAGCCTCCCAAAGAATATTGGGAAGGTTTGCATCGCGAAAAATTAATTGATCAGATAAAGATTTGCACTGCTTTTGAGAATTACAACAAATCCGTCCTTTTATCTAAAGGCTATATAGTTCATACCATCGATGGAGCGAAGAATAAGGCCCTTGCTAGCCAACAAAAAACGAAACCTGTTCTCATTTCAGAATTTTTGAAGTCCAATAGTTTCATTAGAGAAAATCAATTCAGTGAAGTTTATTTAGAGGGCTTTCAAAATTTCAGTACAATATCTTTTTCACGAACGCTGAACGAGCAATACCAATCCGTGATCGGCCTCGAAGATCAATTTCTAAATTATTTGAAAGGCCTAAATGAAAAGAGAAATCGCCTTCATTATTATAAAAATTATGCTGGTGCTTTTCGAGTTGAAACATATCTTGAGAAATTAAAGTATGCCAAAACATACGGCTCGGAACTATTGATTTCCGAATTAAAAAGGATTGAGCAACTCCAAAAGCAGCTCGATTAGTTCAAATTTTTTTCTCTTGATCTTCAACAACTTACCCAGGGTCCTGTTACCCCTGTAACTGTTTTCAAAACCCAACTGGTTTTTCCTTTACGCCATAATCATCGCAGTTATGGCAGCCAACATAGTAACACTCGAAGACCTGCAAAATTTCAAGCAGGAATTAATAGCAGAGATTCAAAAACTTTTATCTCAGAGGCAAACAACACCCGCCCGAAAGTGGCTCAAATCAAATGAGGTAAGACGCCTCTTATTGTTGTCGCCCGGCACTCTCCAGAATCTTCGCGTCAACGGAACATTGCCCTTTACAAAGATTGGAGGCGTGATCTTCTATGACTATGACGACATCCAAAAAATGATTGAAGCCAACAAGCGCAATCCGCATTTCTTAGGAAAGAAACCCTAACGCTCAAAATCATGAAACTGGTTATTTACAAAAGTCTAAGTTGGAACGATCTGATCAGGATAAAAACCGGTCTTTCGGTTTTAGCAAGATGTACGTTTGTTTACACAAACGTAATCTCCCTCCTCCCTCCTTGCAGTCGTCAGGAGGGGGTAGCCTCGGAACTCGGCTCCCTTCAAATCAAAGATTTTTAATATGGGACGCAAGAAATCTCATAAGGAAAAGTTGACCAAGATTTTCAGCGTGAGGGTTTCAGAACGCTTCTACAATCGGCTAGCTGAAATTCAGAAAAACTCAAACTGCCAGTATATCGGTGAGGTGGCCAGGAGGATTTTATATCGCGAAGAAATAGTGTGGTATCATAAAGACGCATCTATGGATTCGACCGTAGCAGAGCTTGCGTTGATCCGCAAGGAGTTGAACTCGATAGGAATAAACATCAATCAAATCACTCATCATTTTCATACGGCAGATGTACCGAATCAGAAAATATTTCATGCCTTGAAAATTGTGGATGAGTATAAGAAAGTTGGACAACGACTCGACCGCGTGTTGAACATCACTTCTGAGATAACAAAAAAATGGTTGCAAAAGTGAACAGCGGACAAAACATATTGGGAATACTTAACTACAACGAAAATAAAGTTAAGGAAGGTGTAGCAAAGTGCATCCATGAAAATCAATTTGGATGCAATGTTGACAAACTCACCTTTCGAGAAAAACTGAAAACATTTCAAGGTTACATCCAAAGAAACCATCGCGTCACTACGAAGGCTGTTCACATATCTCTGAATTTCGATCCATCGGAGAAGTTTGAAAAGGAAACACTAAATGCAATCGCATTGAAATACATGGACAAGATCGGGTTCGGCAATCAGCCATATCTGGTCTATGAACATTTTGACGCAGCCCATCCACACATTCACATTGTTACGACCAACATCCAGGCCGATGGGAGACGGATCAGCTTATATAATATAGGCCGCAACCAATCCGAGACCGCACGAAAAGAATTGGAAAAGGAATTTGGATTGGTTCGCGCTGAAGGGCGAAAAGTTAAGCAAGAGGCGACAGTCAATGCGATAGATGTGAAGCGAGCTGTCTATGGCAAACTGGAAACCAAAAGAAGCATCTCTAACGCAGTGCGATTCGTCACAAAGAATTACAAATACACATCCATTCCCGAATTGAATGCAGCACTCAGGCAATACAACGTAATGGCTGACCTTGGAAAGGAGGGCTCACAAATGAATCTCAATAAAGGATTGCTTTATAGACTTGTTAATGAAGACGGGAAAAAAGTTGGAGTCGGAATAAAGGCAAGCACGATTTATGGTAAACCCACGATTTCATTTCTTGAAAAGCAATTCAAGCTTAATGATGTGCTCAGACGGCCATATAAAGAAAGACTCATCCGTTGCATCGACAATGCATTTAAGAACAGAGACTCCATCAGTAAAAGGTCTTTTGTTCAATCGCTAAATCAAGAGGGAGTCTTTGTGCTCTTTCGTCAAAATGAAGAAGGTCGAATTTACGGGATCACCTTCGTGGACAACAAGACGAAAGTTGTTTTCAACGGAAGTGATCTCGGAAAGCTGTACGGTGCAAAAACAATCACAGATCGGTTAACTAATTTATCAAAACCCGACTCCGCGATTAGTCAGTCTCCAGTTCCAACGCACGGAGAAAAACTTGACCACACTGAATCTCAGATCGAGGAAACTATCAAGGATTTAATCACGGCAAAACAAATTGACTATTCTTCACCCGACTCAGCAATGAAAAGACGCAGAAAGAAGAAAAGAAGAGGTCGTTCCATTTAAACTTTTAACATTATGGCAAGCACAGGCGAAAACGAACAAGCACTTCAAAAGATCATCGACTTCATCAGGTTGCTGAGTATTGTCGTCTTGCTTCTTCACTTCTATTTCTATTGTCATCAGGCTTTGGATTTTTGGAAGCTAACTTTTCAAATAGCAGATGAGATTGTAAAGTCGGTTTCAAACACGGGTTTATTCCTAGACATATACATTTCTAAAGTTTCTACCCTGGGACTATTGACCATCTCGCTTGTAGGCGCAAGAGGCAGGAAAGACGAAAGGATTAATCTTCGCCAAGCGTTAATTTTAATTCTATCAGGGCTGTTTCCATTTCTCTTTAGCCATTACCTCTTCGTTCTCGACTTTTCAGATTCCATCATTTCAGGAATTTATATTGGTTCGACTTCAGGAGGCTACATTTTGATACTCTCAGGGGGCACACTTCTTTCACGTCTCATCAAAATAAATTTCCGAAAGGATATTTTTAACAGGCTCAACGAATCGTTCCCGCAGGAAGAGCGCTTTTTGGATAATGAGTATTCAATCAATCTTCCAGCAGCTTATACATTACAAGGAAAGAGGAGAACGAGTTGGATCAACGTGATCAACCCATTTCGATCACTCCTAGTCATTGGAACACCTGGCGCTGGTAAATCTTATTTTGTAGTTAGGCACATCATCACGCAGCACATCAGGAAAGGCTTCACAATGTTCATCTACGATTTTAAGTACGATGACCTTTCACGAATTGCCTATAACACTCTTCTGAAATTCAGTCGGCAGTATAAGATCAAGCCAAAGTTCTTTGTTATCAATTTCGAAGATCTTTCCCGTTCGCACCGATGCAACCCGCTTGACCCCGCAACGATGGAAGATATTACCGATGCCACAGAATCTTCCAGAACAATCATGTTGGGATTGAATCGCGATTGGATAAAAAAGCAAGGAGACTTTTTTGTGGAGTCACCGATCAACTTCGTCACTGCAATTATCTGGTTTCTTAGAAAGTATGACAATGGAAAATTCTGCACACTCCCTCACGTGATTGAACTGATGCAATTAGACTACCCACATCTTTTCAAACTGCTTAGAAGCGAGCCAGAAATAGAAGTGTTGATTAACCCGTTTGAGTCTGCTTTTCGAAACGAAGCGATGGAGCAACTCGAAGGTCAGATTGCGAGCGCGAAAATTGGCATGGCAAGATTGTCCTCTCCTCAATTGTACTATGTGCTTTCGGGAAATGATTTCACCCTTGACATCAACAATCCTAAAGAGCCAAAGATTGTCTGCATGGGAAACAATCCGCAGAAGCAACAGATTTATGGAGCAGTGCTTTCGCTTTATATATCAAGGGTGATCAAACTAGTAAATAAGAAGCATCAACAAAAGTGCAGTTTGGTCTTTGATGAATTTCCAACCATCTATTTCAATGGCATCGACAGTCTGATCGCGACAGCAAGAGCCAATAAGGTAGCTACTTCTTTGGCCGTTCAGGATTACAGTCAATTGAAAAAAGACTACGGGCGCGACCAGGCCGAAGTAATAATGAACATTGTAGGCAACGTGATCAGCGGCCAGGTGGTTGGCGAAACTGCCAAACTACTTTCAGAACGCTTTGGAAAAATTGTGCAGGAGCGCGAAAGTGTATCCATCAGTATGTCCGATACATCTGTGAGTAGGTCCACTCAACTTGATTCGGCTATTCCACCTTCAAAGATCGCGGCACTCTCCTCTGGTGAGTTTGTCGGTACAGTTTCGGATGATCCCGAACAAAAAATTGACTTGAAAGTCTTTCACGCTGAAATCCTAAACGATCACGCGGCACTTCGTCAGGAAGAGGAAGGATATAAACCAATTCCTGCCATTCGAAAAATTAGCCATTACGAAATCCAACAGAATTATTTCAAAATCAAAAAAGACATACAGGAAATCGTTGAAGCAAAATTGAATTAGACTGTTATGAAATCACTAGCCATAAAAGAATTCTGTGAGCATCTTCAGGAAAATCTAAAATCACAAATAGAGACAGTAACTCTCGAAAACCCTGACATCATTTCGAAAGCAAGCAAGTGCCTAGTAATTATAGGTTCGTTCATAAGTCAACTGAAACAATTTGTTTATCAATATCGATTCCAAGGCATGGATGAAGAGATTAGTTTTTTCAAAGAGCAAAAACCAGTTATCCTCAGTCAGTACTTCTATTATGACAAAGTATTTTCATTAAAGCTTGCAGAGCCGTTCAATGGTTCAGATGCACTTCGCGTTTACTTCCATCAATGCCTGAGCGAACTCCAAGAGTATGTAAAAGAAAATACTCAATTCTATAAGTATTGTCTTTCAAACTCAACCCATCTGGACGACAAGTATTTCACGCGCACAGAAAAACTGTTAAGCGCCCCTGACATTGACGCAAAGTTTTCAACTGGCTATGATAATGTACTTGCGAAAATCCTTGCATACCAAATGGTGAAAGAACACTTGGTATCTCAACTTCAAAACCTTGATGCAGATAATTCAGATAGAATCTCCTCTTTAAAATGGACGGGCACAAAGTCCGCACTGATAGAACTTATTTATGCTCTTCAAAGTGTGGATGCAGTGAATAATGGCAAGGCCGACATCAAACAGATTGCAGATTCATTTGAGCACCTTTTCAATATTAGCCTGGGAAACTATTACCGGCATTTTCAGGAAATAAGGTTGAGGAAAAATGGTAAGACAAATTTTCTGGACGACATGAGAGAGAAGTTGATACAACGATTAGACGATTTTGCTTAACGAACGAAACATGATAACCATTGGCGATGTTAAAGTCTATCATTGGAGTGAAATCAAACATTCATTCAAGGGAGCGGACATTTTTCTTGGCAACGGGTTTTCCATCAACATCAATTCTGCCTTGAACTACAAATCGCTATTCGAGAAATTCCTGACTTACCTTGATGACAGCGAAAGAGGAATCTTTGTAAAATTCAACTCCACCAATTTTGAAGGATTGCAAAACTTACTTTCCAATGCTCTTGATGTTAATCGGGTATTTGGATACGAAGCTCATGCATTTGAAAACGCTTTGAAGCTTTTGAAGTCCGGTTTATTGAAAGCAATAAAAGACTTGCATCCCGAATTTACTAAGATCGATCCCCAAACACTCTTTCAGTTATCGGTAGAGTTGGATTGGTTTGAAAATGTATTCACTACCAACTATGACATTTTTCTTTACCACATTATCCTCATCACACTAGATCGCGGCAGGCAGGACAACAAGGTTTGTCGATACCAGGACTTTTTTCGAAGGAAAGGAACTGAGTTAGCGTTCAATGATAAGCCACTACCCGGATTCAAAAACATCTACTATTTGCATGGCGCTCTTTTCCTGCACAAACAAGATGGAGCAATCGTGAAGATTTCTCGCGGAAGCAAGACGGAAGAACTTTTGGAATTGATTCGCTTACAAATTCACTTGGGCAACGTGCCTATCTTCGTTTCAGAAGGCAAGGCAAAATTGAAAGCAGACACCATTGCGAAAAGCCCTTATTTATCTTTTTGCAGAGCGGCATTCAGGACGAGTCGTAATCGTCTGGTGATCTATGGTTTTTCTTTCTCCGACTACGATGAGCATTTGATAAATGACCTGAATGAAAACAAAAGGAAGCTGGCCATCGGTGTTCACTTGTCTAATTTGAACGAGGATCAAATCCAACGGAAGCTAAAGGCAATTGAAAAGCAACTCTATAATTATAAAGCGTCTGAGATCAAGTACTTCGATTCCCGAACTCTGTTCTGAGCACCCCAAAATCTGTACATCTTATATGAGGTAACATTTAGGTGAAATTGAGGCCAATTTGGCTTCCGTGAAAGAAGAGGAAGTTGTATCAAATCTTTTGAAACGGATTGGCGCAAAGCTCACCGAGTTGCGCAAGCAGAAAGGCTATACCAGCCATGAAGACTTTGCTTTTGACCACGACATTCCCCGCGTACAGTACTGGCGCATCGAAAAAGGCCAGACCAACATTACAATGAAAAGCCTTGTCAAGATTTTAGCGATTCACAAGATTTCTGTGGAGGAGTTCTTCAACAGCCTGTACAAAGAGTCCCGAAAATTGGCTTGAATCCACCTTTTTGAGCTTTTCCTTGCTTTTTATTCCTTCCTTTGTTACCTTTTGGTATTAGATAAACCCCATTTTGTAGGGTTTATTCTATATTGAAAAGTAATGGCAAGAAGCACCTACTTATCGGCAAACTTAACCCAACCTCAGATCGATCTCCTGCTGATGCTGGACGATCACGAGCTGAATATTTTCTCCCTGGAGACCGTAAAAAAAACGGTGGGGAAGAAATTCAGCAACGTGAGTGAGCTGGTGGAAAACCTCGTTCATAAAAAAATACTCTCACGTATCGAGCGCGGCAAATTTTGCAAGGCCAATTTTCGCGATGAAAATGTGATCGGATGCTTTCTGGTTGACGATGGAGCAATTGCCTATTGGTCCGCCCTCAACAAACATGGATTGACAGAACAATTTCCAAACACAATATTTATCCAGACCACCAAGTTAAAACCTGCCAAAACAGTTTTCGGTACGAAATATCAATTCATAAAAATTGCAAAACCAAAAAGAGTAGGAATCATTAAAGAAGGTTTTGGCAACAGTCAGTATGCAATGACCGATGTAGAAAAAACAATCGTGGACTGTTTTGATTTGCCTCAATACTCCGGTGGTTACGCAGAGTTGTTGCGGGCCTTCAATCAGGCTGACCTCAACCCATCCAAGCTGATCACGTACTGCAAAGCAATTGACAACACAGCGGTAACAAAAAGAATGGGCTTGCTGGCAGAAATGCTAAAACCCGAACAACTAAATTTATTCATCGAGTTTGCGAAAAAAGAAGTCAATCAAAAATATAATTTGTTTGACCCCACGGGCAAAGATGAAGGAGAATTTGTGAACGCGTGGAGGTTACGATTAAACATTGACCGCACTAGCATTTTAAACATTGTGAATAAACAGTACTGATGATCCTCCAAAAGGAAATAGTCACCATCGCAGAACAAAAAGGAGTTTTGAAAAGCACCATCGATAAAGATTGGGTACTCGGTCATTTTCTGGCTGCGATTTATTCAGAACAAAAACTGAGAGAGCTACTGATTTTTAAAGGAGGTACTTGCCTGAAGAAATGCTGGTTTCCAGACTACCGTTTTTCGGAAGACCTTGATTTTACTTGCCGGACAACGGAATTCGAGCTGACACAAAGCCACTTGGATTTTATTTGCTTCCATGTAAAAGAAAATGCGAACATCCTTTCACATGTAGCGTCTCTGAAACCTTTAAAGTTCAACGACAAGCTTACCGGCTATGAAGCCATCATTAAATTTTGGGGTTCCGATCATCCGAAAAATGAAACGCCACCGCCACCCGAACGCTGGCAAACAAAAATCAAAATCGAAATTACGCTCTACGAAAAACTGATCTTCCCTCAAACCGACAAGAAACTATTTCACGGCTACTCTGATCAGTTGGCTATCAATCCAAATGCAATTCCGTGTTATGTGATTGAAGAAATGCTTTCCGAGAAATTACGCTCACTGATTCAGCGCTCATACACCGCGCCAAGAGATTACTACGACATCTGGTATCTGGCCAACAATGTGAAGGAATTAAACTGGCCTAAAATTGTAGAAGCATTCCATGAGAAAATGTCATTCAAAGGGCATGAGTTTACTGGTATTGATCAATTGATCAACGAGGAGAACGACAAGAATTTAAAAGGTGCATGGGAAAATAGTTTGGGGCATCAGATACCAGGTGCACAATTGCCCGAATATGGATTGGTAAAGGAGGATTTAAGAACCCTATTCAAAAAGAATTTAAATTAGAAGAATATTGATAGCATTTAAAAAAGGGTTTAAAAATAGGCTTATGGGTTAGAAAATTAAGGCTCTACGCGACCTAACTATTTTTTAATATATTTAAATACCATTGTCAAACCTCAACAAACAAGAAATATGATTCAAGAATATTTAAATGAACAATTTATTCAGACTACTGAAGATACCAATTTTGAAAAGCTAAAAAAAACATGTGCTGACGTTGCAAAAAAAATTAATAAAGACAAAGCAAAGATTTTAGCGTATTCACTTATTTCTTTTGACCCTGAAATTCCTGCTGACAATAAAGAAGTAATAGAAATTAAAAATCTGATTATTGAAAACTGGCAAACATTTCTTTCAAACTCAAAAGATACAACGCTAACCATTATTAGAGCAGTAATGCTTGATGCCTTGCAAGCAGCTTCAAAAGAACCAAGTTCCGCCTCTCTCATTTGGTTTGCAATTCGTAACATATTTAAGTTTTATAAACTTGGCCGGGAGAAGGATATGCTCACCTCTTTTCTAAAAGAAATTGCAAACAAAATTGAAATGGAAGTTTCAGAAAGTTGGAGTTTCTCTCCCGACTATGAAATTGACATTCCCAAAGTAACAGCTGCTGTTATTGATGAAGCTGATTTTGCACCGGGAATAACAGCGGCAACAATTAAGGAAGGCGTAGGCAAAGCCTTGAAAAAACAAATTGCTGAACTGAAAGAAAATCAAAAAGAGTTTGCCAATCAGGTTGCATTGATGCAAATGAGAACTCAATTGCTGTGGTGGAAAGAAGCAGCTTATTCACCATCCAAAAAAATGACTTACAAAGGCATGAAGGATGGTCAACTTCAAGTTTTGCTGGCTTATGATTATTCAAATTTCATTCCTGAAATGTATCCTGTTAGTGTTGATTATTTCCTAATTGAAACTTTAAAAAGTTTATCAGGCAATACGGACAAGAAAATGAAAATTTCAGAATTTCTAAAAATGATTGAAGAATGTAACTCGGAGTTAAAAAATGTAGTTCCTGAATTTACAAGTGAGGATCAAAGAATTTCCTTTGCGAATTTCATAAAAGGTTTAGTTCACGGGAAATATCAGGCTAAGCAATTCAAAGGCTTGGTTGGTGTAGCTGATCCAACTGAATTGACTTCTGCAGAGATTACTCTTTGGCTTTTCCATGACCTACATTCCGTAAAACTTTCAACTAGCAAATAGCCATGGCAGGGGAATGTAAGCTAAAAGAATGCGGAGCACCGGAAGTTAGGTGTCATTTAGATAATGATGACTGCACTCTCTGCGAACACTTTGTTACAGAAGCAGGTGAAAAAAAAGTCAAGAAAGAAAAGCCGGCAGAATTAAAAAAATCGATTCTTGGCTGGAGTGGTCAGGCTTTTACAACCGATGAATTGTCTTTGGTAAGCGCACGTACAAGTCCAATTCTTATTGGTGTTGTTGGTAAGGCAGATGCGGGCAAAACAACATTTCTTGCGATGCTCTACACACTTTTACTAAGCGGAAAACAATTTAAAGAGTATAATTTTGCGGGTACTAAAACGATTTTAGGTTGGGACGAACTTTATCATAGATTAAAATTTAAGAAAGGAAGTGTAGCGTTCCCACAGCCAACCCCTGTTACATCTAACCGCCTTTACCATTTAGCTGTACGCAATGAGGAGGGGCAGCTGAAGGACATTCTATTTGCCGATGCTTCTGGCGAAGTGTTTTCATTGTGGTCCGTGAATCGCAACGATGAAAATGCGGAAAATGCCAGGTGGATATATTCAAACTCAAATGCTTTCATATTATTCATTGATTGTGAGGCATTGCTTGCAGATAAGAACGCAGCTAAAAAGGAAGTCATGCTGATAGCAAGACAGCTTACTCATGATTTGAAAAACCGTCCGGTTATTGGGGTGTGGTCAAAGTCAGATAAAAAGCCAAAGGTATTGTCAAGTATCAAAGACACTCTTAAAACAGAACTTGAAACTTTATTCCCGAACTATAAGGACATGGAAATTAGTAATTTTTTA
Source organism: uncultured Ohtaekwangia sp. (assembly GCA_964571345.1). Classification (GTDB taxonomy): domain Bacteria; phylum Bacteroidota; class Bacteroidia; order Cytophagales; family Cyclobacteriaceae; genus ELB16-189. Next base: position 2,019 of record CAZNCO010000026.1, on the reverse strand, counting down.
GAACCAGGTCCTGACGAACTAGTGCACATAAACAATTTGGCCGTAGTTGATTGGTTGTTAGATAAAATAATGATTCCATCCAGACCAGATTTAACTTTAGAAAAAATAGTTTCTGACGATTTATTTATCAATTACAGGGGCAAATAATGACAAAACAAATTCTACTTATCGGGAAACCTCATTCAGGAAAAACAACTTTCATCGGGCAACTTTGTGCAAGGATTGAAGCAAATAATGGTGCGCTGAAACTTTACAAACCAGTAGAAAACTTAACTCCAATTATTGAAGCAACACGAGCGTTAGCCAAAGGGGAAGAAGTTGCCACAACTCCAACTGACAAAAGCACAGTCATTTCCTTACCGCTGCAACATGGTGAACTAAAGATCGATCTGGATTGCCCTGATTATGGTGGCGAACAGATAAACCACATTATTGAAAACAGAGAGGTAGATTCCAAATGGGCCGATTCAATCAAGCAAAGCGAAAACTGGATTCTATTTATAAAACCATCGGACTTAAGTACGTCCTACGATTTGAGCAATAAAACAATTAAGCCCGAAGTCTTGGAAAATGGAAATGGCCAAACAGAAGAGTATTCTGTTTCAGATCAGTCTTCATTTATCGAACTGCTACAGATTTTACTACACACAAAAGGTCAAGATTCACATTTTAAAAACTCTACAACAAAACTCACTGTGGTGTTGACATGTTGGGATGAATTATCAAATACTACAACGCCAAAGGAGGAACTGAAAAAAATCTTACCGCTTCTATTAAATTTTATTGAGGCCAATTGGATCGAAACCAAAGTCAATATTCTTGGACTTTCTTCTCAAGGTGGCTCTTTAAAAGACCCAGAGTTAAAAAATAAATACCAAGAAGAGGGCTCCGAGAATTTTGGCTACATGCTTATGACTGACGGCACAAAGGAGAAGGATATAACCCAATTAATCATAGAAGCTGTACAGTGACTATAACAGTTCATCAAGCAATTTGTGGAGAGCAAAATAAGGCGTGGGAATTACTCAAAACAACTTTAGGCGAGAATTCCGTTGCTAAGAAGATTGCGTTTCAAACAGACTTACAAGACAGTCCACCAAGCGGACTTGAATGGCAGCCTGTAATCAGAGGCTTTTTATTTGGTGAATATTTCCTTTTGATAAAAACCTATCCTGATAATTCACCCGATGTTAGGAATGGCAGAGTTTTTTCTCATTGTCTAATTATTGAAAAAGCAGATCTTCAATATGTTTCGGATATATCTCCATTGCTTTCATTTTTCAAAAAAGAGTTGGATAAGACTATTTTGTTGGAGCCAATAATTCTAACCGCTGAGCACCAAGAAACAGTAATTTTAAAAGACGCTTTACAACTCCGATTTAATAAAGTGATTCAGTCTTTCCTGAGATTTATAAGTAAATCCGAGGCAATTATCTGGGTTGGTCAAAAAGATTTCGAAATGGCAGTTTGCAAGTTGTGGCAATTGCTTTCGTCATCGCAGCGAGATGATTTCCACTTTGGGATAAACTTCAACGCAAGTGAAGTAGCAAAAGACCGATTAAGTTTTGTTGTTATTCCTGATAATGCTGTAAGTAAGTTTGAAAACAAAGGCTTTGCAATCATCCGTAAAGAGGATTCAGTTGAGCTCAAGGAATTTTCAGAACAGTTTTTGGCGGGAGAATCAAATGCAATTAAACGCATTGAAAATTTTGTCAAGACAATTGAGGCCAACAAGCCTTCACAAAAAGAAATTTCAACTATCGCCAAAGGCGTTCCAACATTTGAAAATATTGAGAAGGAAAAGGATTTAAAGCTGTTAAATACTCTATCAAATATTATTGCAAAATTTTCACCAGGTGAAAATCAAGGAAGTTCTATCAAAGCAAAGCAGGTTGAAAGAATTTCTCGACTCGCAGAGAAAGCAGAGGAATCAGATATTTTTCTCTTAAGAAATTTTCAACTTCAATCTTTTGCCGGTAGCGAGGCTGCAATATCACTCTCCGTACATAAATGGCATGT
>CAZNCO010000025.1:0-15366 GCA_964571345.1 uncultured Ohtaekwangia sp. | reverse complement strand
GGGCTGAATCGCAGCAGCGTCAATATCAGCAGCGAAAGTCTAATGGTTCTGTAAATGTTGACGGTCAATCCAAAAAAGAAAAACGCAGCGGCACCATCAAAGGTGGCGATTATGTTGACTACGAAGAGGTGAAATAACTCTTCCCTTTTTTCTGCCAATCCGCTAATTTTAAATACTAATTCAACTACTATGAAAAAATTGGCTTTCATCGTATGGATCATCCCTTTTTTAGCCTTTTCTCAGGGCTATCAAAAGCGGTTGGCTTTAGTGATTGGTAATGCAGATTATAAAAGCGGCAACTCTTTAAAAAATCCGGTGAATGACGCGCGCGCCATTTCGTCTGCTCTTAAAAGCACAGGCTTTGAAGTGATGGAATATGAGAATGTAACGCAAGCTCAATTCAAACAGGCCATTGGTGCATTTGGTAATAAATTGAAGGGTTACGATGTGGCATTCTTTTACTACGCGGGGCACGGAATCCAGTCGAAAGGAATCAATTATATGGTGCCGGTGGAAGCCGCCATTAGCAGTGAAGAAGAAATTGAATTTGATTGTGTGCCAGCAGACCGTGTGCTTGCGTTCATGGATGTAGCCGCTACCAAAGTGAACCTTATCATTCTGGATGCCTGCCGCAATAATCCATTTGGCCGCAGCTGGTCGCGCAGTTCAAACAATGGTGGTCTGGCGATGATGGATGCACCGAAAGGTTCGCTCATCGCATATGCCACTTCCCCAGGACGCACAGCGTCTGATGGCGAGTCTGCCAATGGATTATACACAAGCGCTCTTCTGAAGTTTATGCGCAATCCTTCACTTACTATCGAACAAGTGTTCAAACAAGTACGCAACGAAGTGACCGATAAATCTGGAGGAGCACAAGTGCCCTGGGAAACTACATCTCTTACGGGAGAAGATTTTTATTTAGGAAAGGGGGGCAACCCAACTTCAGGCCAAACCATTATAGCTAATAACTCACTGCAAGAAAAAAATTCTCAAGCCAGAAGCTCTGCTGTTAATGTGGCGAAGTTAAAGGAGACGAAAACTTCTGAAGAAAATATAGCGCAAGCAGAAATCTTCTACAACCAGGCAAAACTTTTCTACGACAAACTGCAGTATGCAAAAGCTCTTGAGATTTTTAACAAAGCAATTAGTCTTTATCCAACGTATGCCGATGCTTATTACTGGCGTGCAAACTCCCAGTATGGTCTGCTCGAATATGACAAAGCGATTGAAGATTTTGACATCGCAGCACAGCTAAACCCAAAATCGCCCGATGTTTATTATTGGCGGGGCAATGCCCACTTTGGCGTGCGCCAAGATGATAAAGCAGTTGCCGATTATACCAAGGCAATCGAATTGGATGCGGCTTTTGACAAAGCTTACTATTGGCGAGGCCGTACCTATTACGAGTTGCAGCAAGATGAAAAAGCCATTGCAGACTACAATAAGTCTATTCAACTCAATGCAGAATTTGCAGACGCTTACTACCACAGAGGCCAGGCATTGTATGATCTTAAGCGATATGACGAAGCGATCACAGACTACGCAAAAAGCCTGACGCTAAAACCAAATGATGCCGAAGCCTTTTACTGGAAAGCCAATGCAAATTTTTCGCTTAAGAAATTTGAAGCTGCTGTTTTAGATTTTAACGAAGCAATCAAAATAAAACCTGAGTACGCAGAAGCATATTTCTATCGAGCCAAAGTGAAATATAATCTGAAACAATACGAAGAGGCAATCAAAGATTTTAATCAGGCCTCTATGTTGAAAGAAAACTATGCAGATGCATACTATTGGATTGGGCGCTCACGGTATACACTTGGTGACTATGCCGGTTCTATTGAAGAGTGCGCTAAGACAATTGCCATCAACCCAAATCATGCAGACGCGCTCTACTATCAGGGGCTTGCTTATTATAATCTCGAGAAATACGATGAAAGTATCCAGGTATTAGACAAGAGCATAGAGATTACTCCCGATGCAGAAGCTTACTATTGGCGTGGTGAATGTAAATACGTTCAGCAAAATTATGCAGAGGCAATTTTAGATTTCACCAAGGCAATCCAACTTTTGCCCAACGGAAGTTACACCTACGACTATTACTACTATCGCGCCAACTCATACTATTCATTGAAGATGTATGGCAAGGCAGTGGATGATCTGTCGCGAGCACTTGAATTAAAGCCTAATTTTTCAGATGCGTTTTATTACCGCGCCTGTTCTAATTTCTATCTTGGCAAAACCGAGACGTCTCTTGCTGATTTAAATAAAGCGATAGAACTCGATCCAAAAAACACAAAGTACACAGATTTTAAATCGAAGAATTTCAAGTAATGCACTTCACAAAATACCAGGCCACAGGAAATGATTTTGTCATCATCGATAATCGCGATGGAAAGACTTCCTTATCAAAAGAAAAAGTAATTCAGCTTTGCGATCGCAAATTTGGTGTAGGTGCAGATGGCCTGATGCTGATTGAAAAAGATCCCTCGGTAGATTTTAATTTGATTTACTACAATGCCGATGGCTCACCCAGCTTGTGTGGCAATGGAAGTCGCGCAGCCGTAAGAATGGCTTCTACACTCGGCATGATTGGAACGAAAACAAAATTCAATGCCTATGATGGTTTGCATGAAGCTGAATTGCTCGGCAATGGCAACATTCGGCTGAAAATGAATAATGTTACAGAGGTTAAAAAGTTAGGCGAGAATTTATTTCTGAACACTGGCTCGCCACACTTCATTCAGTTTGTGAAAGACGCAAAAAATTTCCCGGTATTTGAAGAAGGAAGAAAAATCCGCTACAGCGATGACTTTAAACCTAGTGGCACCAATGCGAACTTTGTAGAACTGCTCGCCAACAACACCATTTACGTTCGAACCTATGAGCGTGGTGTTGAAGATGAAACCCTTTCGTGCGGAACGGGTGTGACTGCTGCTGCTTTAGCCTCATCTCGCAAAGGGTATTCCTCGCCCGTTAACATCAAAACCCTTGGCGGTGATCTGCAAGTCGAATTCAAATCAGGCCAGTCTGGCTCATTTATCGAAATTTATCTCATCGGCCCTGCCAAAATGGTGTTTGAAGGCAACTTGGAATTATAATTGCAGCCGTAAAAAACTTAATTTTACCCGTTAAATCGTTGCTCGATAATCATTAGATGATCGATGTGGCGATTAACCATTTAACCTATAACGATTCACGTACCCATGTTAAAACTGATCGCCAAGATTTTCGGAACCAAGTCGGAGAAAGACATTAAACGCATGACACCCCTGGTGGAGGCGACCAAGAAAGAGGGGGAGAAACTTCCGAAACTTTCGAATGACGAGTTGAGACAGCAAACCGCTGAGGTTCAAAACCATATCAACACCAAGCTAAAACCTATCGATGATCAGATTGCGGCTTTGCACAAACAAATTGCAGATCAGCCCGAGCTGGACGTGCATCAAAAAGAGGCTATCTTCAGCCAGATTGACAAAATAGAACTTGAACGGAATAAAGAGCTGGAAAAAGTATTGATAGAAGTACTGCCAAAAGCATTCGCCATCATTCGAGATACAGCTAGGCGCTTCAAAGAGAACGACTACCTCGAAGTAACGGCCACAGAATTTGACCGCATCACGGCTGCCAAACATGAGAATGTAAAGATTGTTGGCGACAAGGCGCACTGGCACAAACAATGGATGGCTGCCGGCAACATGATCACTTGGGACATGGTACACTACGATGCTCAGATTATTGGCGGTATTGCTTTGCACGAAGGAAAAGTGGCTGAGATGGCGACTGGCGAAGGAAAAACGTTGGTAGCTACTTTCCCGGCTTTCTTAAATGCGTTGGCAAAGCGTGGTGTGCACATTGTAACGGTGAACGATTACCTTGCAAGACGCGACAGCGAATGGATGGGACCCATCTTCCAGTTTCATGGCCTTGCTGTTGATTGCATTGACAAGCATGAACCAAATTCAATCGCCAGAAGGGATGCCTATCGTGCAGATATAACATACGGTACCAACAACGAATTTGGTTTTGATTACCTGCGCGATAACATGGCGCGCGAAACGGAAGAACTTGTGCAGCGCGGTCATCATTACGCAATGGTGGATGAGGTGGATAGCGTATTGATTGATGAAGCCAGAACACCCTTAATTATTTCAGGCCCGGTGCCTCGTGGCGATGAACACGAATTTTATGATTTAAAACCACGCATCAATAAATTGGTTGAAGCGCAGAAGAAATTGGTGAACCAATATTTGAATGATGCCAAGAAATTGATTAGTGAAGGCAATGAAAAGGATGGCGGACTTGCATTGTTCAGGGCTTACCGCGCAATGCCAAAATACAAACCACTCATTAAAGTATTAAGTGAAACCGGTAATAAAGCGATTCTCCAAAAAACAGAGAATTTTCATTTGCAAGACAACAAGAAGGAGATGCCCAACGCAGATGCTCCTCTTTATTTTGTAATCGATGAAAAAGATAATAGCGTTGATCTTACCGAAAAAGGAATTGACCTGATCACAGGTGAGGGCGAAGATCCGCGTTTCTTCATTCTTCCTGAAATTGGAACTGAACTGAACAGGATTGAGAACAATCCCTCGATTACGGGTGAAGATCGTCTCATCAAAAAAGAAGAACTTATTCGTGAATATTCTACGAAATCGCAGCGCATTCACAGTGTAAATCAATTGCTAAAAGCCTATACGCTGTTTGAAAAAGACACTGAGTACATCATCGTAGATGGGAAAGTAAAAATTGTGGATGAGCAAACAGGCCGTGTGCTGGATGGAAGAAGGTATTCTGATGGCTTGCACCAGGCTATTGAAGCAAAAGAAAATGTGAAGGTTGAAGACGCTACTCAAACATACGCAACCATTACGCTTCAAAATTATTTTCGCATGTACTACAAGCTGGCCGGTATGACCGGTACTGCCGAAACTGAAGCAGGTGAATTGTGGGACATCTATAAGCTGGACGTAGTTGTAATCCCTACCAATAAGCCGGTTATCCGCAAGGACAATGATGACCTAGTGTACAAAACGATGCGCGAAAAATTCAATGCAGTAATTGACGAGATCGTTAGCCTCACCAGCCAGGGAAGGCCGGTTCTTGTTGGTACTACTTCCGTAGAAATTTCTGAATTGGTGAGCCGTTTACTCCAGTTGAAAAAAATAAAACACCAGGTGTTGAATGCAAAGCAACATCAGCGCGAAGCTGAAATTGTTGCTGAGGCAGGAAAGCCAGGAACTGTGACCATCGCTACAAACATGGCCGGTCGTGGTACGGATATTAAACTCACGCCTGAATCACGCGCAGCTGGTGGCCTTGCCATCATTGGTACAGAGCGTCACGAATCACGCAGGGTAGACAGGCAGTTGCGTGGTCGTTCCGGTCGCCAAGGAGATCCGGGGTCATCCAGTTTCTATGTTTCGCTGGAAGATAACCTCATGCGCTTGTTCATGCCTGAGCGTATTGCCCGCATCATGGATAGGCTCGGGCTTAAAGAAGGCGAAGTGATTCAACATTCGATGGTAACTAGCTCTATCGAACGTGCGCAGAAGAAAGTTGAAGAAAATAACTTCGGTATACGTAAGCGTCTGTTGGAATATGATAACGTGATGAACTCGCAGCGCGAGGTAATTTATAAGAGAAGAAAGAACGCACTATTTGGAGAACGCCTGGAGCTGGACATTCTTACCATGCTTTACGATACATGCGAAGACATGGTAGCCAATGGAAAAGCTGGTGAAGGTTTGGACAATTTCAAGATCAATGTGTTAAGCACACTTGGTTTTGATTTCAATGTGACGGAAGCAGACTTTACAAAAGCTGATCAGGGCGCATTATCAGAAAAATTGTATGAAGAGGCATTGAAACATTACGAGCTCAAAAACAAAGCTGTTGCTCAAAAATCGATGCCTATTATTCAGGATATTTATAAGACACGTGGAGCCACCATTCAGGATATTTTGGTTCCATTCTCAGATGGCATAAAACAAATTGGTGTATCTGCTAATTTGAAGAAGTGCGTGGAGACACACAATGGAGAGTTGATCAAAGCGATGGAGAAGATGATCACCCTAGCGATCATCGATCAAAATTGGAAAGAACATTTGCGCGATATGGACGATTTGAAACAATCGGTTCAAAACGCAGTGTACGAACAGAAGGATCCTCTCTTGATTTACAAGTTTGAAGGTTTCGAAGCATTCAAACGATTCATTGCAAAAGTAAATCTGGAAACAATTTCCTTCCTGATGAAGGCCGAAATTCCGGTGCAGGAGCCAGAACAGGTTCATGAGGCCCGTCATCAAAAGCGGCAAAAACTTAGTGAACAAAAAGAAGAATCAAGTTCTTTGTTACAGGGAGGAAGTCAGCCGCAAGGCCCTTCTCAACATCAGGAAGAAAAAATAATGCCCGTAAAGTCTGAGAAGATTGCCAATCGCAACGACAAGGTAAGCGTGCAGTATGCGGATGGCCGGGTGATGAAAGACGTGAAATACAAAAAAGTTGAAGATGACATCAAAAACGGAAAGTGTATTGTAATAGAAGGTTGATGAAAAGGAATACGGAATATCATAGTCAGAGTTTGGAATTGAAAGAGTCGCTTCATAATAAGTTCTATATTCTGACTTTCTTATTTATGCTTTTCTCTTGCGTTTCCTTCAGTCAAAAAAATAAAAAATACACTGAAGACCTTTCCAAATACCGGCCACGAGTTGATTTGGTAGAACCTGTCATAAAGAAAGATTCCGTTGCACCAAAAGTCATAGAAGATATTACGCCAAAGTATACCGTTAATGCGAAGGTCGATGCCATATTAGACAGCATCGACCGATTTAATCTTACGCGAAGATACATTGATGGTTTTACTATCCAGATTTATTCCGGCCAGAAGAAAGACGATGCAATGGCCGCCAAGAAAAAAATGCTAGAAGAGCTTCCGGATATGAATGCCAATCTGCAATATCTTCAACCAAAATTTAAAGTAACAGTAGGCAAATACTTTACACGGCTTGAGGCGCAGAAAGACCTGCTCTCACTTCGTAGAAAATTCTCAAATGCGATTTTAGTCCCTGAAAGAATTTTGATTAGATAACTGTGATAGGGGATGAGTCTGACGTTGGTTACTTCCCAACCTCCAGCTTAAATCCAACGCCATGAAAATTCACGATCTGAACGGTTGGATCTTCTTTTAAATATTTTCTGAGCTTGGAAATGAACACATCCATGCTGCGTCCCATAAAGTAATCGTCATCGCCCCACACAGCTTTCAGAATTTCTTCGCGTTTGAGCACGCGATCGGGATTCAGGCAAAACATTTTGAGTACTTCCGATTCTTTCTGTGTCAGAGCTTTTGAACCCGAAGTGTGCTGAAGAGTAAAATTCATAGAATCAAAAGTAAACGCGCCTATTGTAAACGTTTCTTCCTTGGCAGTTTTGCCATTTGTTCTGCGCAAGAAAACTTCTATACGAGCAAAAAGCTCTTCCATACTGAATGGCTTCACGATGTAATCATCACCTCCCGCACGAAAACCCGTAAGTTTATCTTCCAGCATTGCTTTTGCGGTAACAAAAAGAATGGGCACATCACTATTCTTTTCTCGCACAGACTGAGCGAGCGTAAAGCCATCTTTCTTTGGCATCATCACATCAAAAATGCACAAGTCATAATTCTCTTTTGAAAATGAATCATGACCTTGTTCTCCATCTGCGCAAAGCGTGACATCATATCCCTTTTGCAAAAGATTGTCTTTGATCACAAATCCCAAAGCAGGGTCATCCTCCACCAAAAGAATTTTTGTACTCATGCAAACTCAAGGTTTGATATAAAACTCAAAACTGACTAATTACTACGATACTATTGCAAGGGAATCGTTATTCTGAAAATACTTCCTTCCAATGGAGTGCTCTCGACAGAAACTTTTCCTTTGTGTGCTTCCACAATCAGCTTCACATAATTCAGTCCAAGGCCAAAGCCTTTTACATCATGTATATTGCCTGTAGGAACGCGATAAAAACGATGAAAGATTTTTTTCAATTGATCGGAAGTCATCCCAATACCATTATCCTTCACTTCAATGCAAATTTGTTTTGTTGCATTTGTAGTTCTCACTACAAGCTCAGGAGCCTGGCGATTATACTTAATAGCGTTGTCAAGCAAGTTGAAAAGCACATTGGTAAAATGAAGCTTATCCACGGCTGCTGTCGATTGTGTGGCGTTCAACTCTAATTTGATATGGCCGTCTTTCGCTTGTAATGAGATATGTATGTTTTGAACAGCCTCTTGAATAAGTTCATGGACGTCTAATTGTTCTTTCTTCAAGCCAACATCGCTTTTCTCCAGCCTTGCCATCTGCAACACACGCTCCACATGTTGCTTCAACCGGTTACTTTCATTTTGAATGATCGTAGCGTAGTTCAACAATCGCTCGGGTGTCGAGACGATTTTTGGGTCGCGCAAAACCTCAGAAGAAATGGCAATGGTTGACAGCGGAGTTTTAAACTCGTGCGTCATGTTATTGATGAAATCCTTTTGAACCTCAGACAAGCGTTTCTGACGAAGGATCACAAACATCGTATACCCAAAGAATATAATCACCACCAACATTACAGCTGACGAAAATCCCCAGATGCCCATTTGACCAATCAGGTTTGCTTCGATGAATGGAAACTGAACCCCAAAATAGTAGCCATCATTTTTCCAGGCTGGCATCTCCGTAAGACTAGCTTGAAGTTGGTTATTTTTTTGCGATACAAATTCCGCTCCCTTCATGCATTGGTCTGCACAATCATAAAGTGCATACTCATAGTCAGCTTTTATATTTCTTCGTTCAAACTCAGTTTTAATCAAGAAGCCAAGCGTAGTCTGATCAATCGGACTATTCGTCAGTACTACAAAATAGTTGGTAGAAACTTGAGTGACCGGGTTGTTACGCGGTGTAGGTGTTTTATTGATCTGGATAATTTGGTTGGCAACTTGAATCAGGGCTGCCTGGACATCATGATTGAACTGATTTTCCTTTAGATCAAAAGCTTTACGCACCCAATAGACTTGGGTAAAGATCATTCCACCGATGCTAATGACCGCTAAAACAATGATTGTGCGTAAAGTATTCCGAGTCACAATACAAAGGTAACGGTATCTTTACAAGGAAGTTGCCGATATGGCTGTTTAACAAAGCTTTAACAGTGATTTGGAGCTTCTTTAACAGCGAAATCGGTATTAAGGCCTGAAGTTTGTAGAGTTCAAGCGAACATCTTAAGTTTAACACAAAATTGAAAAGAGAAAATGAAAAAGTTAACATTTATCGCTGCCCTGATGATGGTAGCCTTTTGGGGCAAAAGCCAGAACGCCCAGATTAAAGAACAACTTGCGGTATTTGAGTGGGCAAGTACAACTCATGATTTTGGTAAAATCAAGCAGGGAGTTCCTGTGACACACGAATTCAAGTTTACCAATAAAGGCAAAGCGCCCCTAATTATCACAAACGTTCAGGCATCCTGCGGATGTACAAGTCCGGGCTGGACACGTGAGGCAGTTCCTCCCGGTGGTGAAGGATTTGTAAAGGCAACTTTCAATGCAGCTAGTGCAGGCAGATTTAGCAAAACGGTGACGGTGACAGCCAATATTGAAGCTGGATTTGTAACACTTTCATTCAATGGAGAAGTAGAAGCTGCTGCCGTTAAGCAACCAAACGAATAATTTGTTGGCCAATTTATTTGGCTACTAAAAGAAAAAAGTCAGGCACATACCTGACTTTTTTTATTCTGTCTGATTTGATTTTATAATTCTCTTACCCAAATATTTCTGTAACTAACAGGGTTGCCGTGATCTTGAAGAGTAATGGGTGCCTTACCGTGCGGCTCGTAAATGGGAAGTCCCTTGTATTGAGTACCACCGTTAATGGCCACATGGTTTTGAATCAGTACTCCATTGTGAAGTACAGTAACGTAAGCAGGTGTAATCACACGACCACTTTCTCCAAATTTGGGAGCCGTATAAATTACATCGTAAGTCTGCCATTCTCCTGGCTTGCGACAAGCATTTACCAGCGGAATATGTTGCTTGTAAATAGAGCCAGCTTGTCCATTAGAATACGTTACACTTTCATAGCTATCCAGTACTTGAAGTTCGTAACGAGACTGTAAGAAAATACCGCTGTTGCCTCGCCCCTGGCCTTCACCTTCAATTACTGAGGGAGATCTCCATTCTATATGCAATTGCATGTCTCCGAATGATTGCTTCGTTTGGATTACGCCCGTCCCCTTCACCACGGTCATAGCTCCGTCTTTTACCTCCCACTTTGCATCCCCACCGTTGGATGAAGTCCAGTTAGCCAAATTCTTTCCATCAAACAAAACGATGGCATCGGAAGGAGCATCTGAATTGTTTGCGGAGGGCGTCACTTTCTTTGGTTTCAAATCCCATACTTCGGTGACCTTAGGATCAAGCGCTTCGCGATCCGTTTTTTGCGCAACAGCATTCACTGCAATCAGCGCTAATAGCAGAGAGAAATATTTTGACATGATACTTAATTTTAGATTGAAGCTAAAGTTAAGCAGGCAAAGGTTTTAGCAAAAGCCGCTCATCCAAAAAAATCCGAAACTCCTCAATTCTTCTTCGGCTTTGACGAAGGCTCTTTTGACGTAATAATCACAACGCCATTCTTCCCAGCATCACCATATTTTTCAATGGCTAACGCTCCATTTAACACTTCAACCTTATCAATTGTATTCGGGTCGATAGATTCAATTGGGTTTATAAATCGAGTAGAGTCTACACCAGTTTTTTCTTTGGCTGGAAGAATTTTCCCATCCAAAACATAGAGAGGCGGTGGCACAACTGCTACCAACGCTTTCTGAGATTTGGTAGTTGCTTGCTGCTGCGCAAACAGAAATGTTGGTGAGCAGAAAAGAAAAACGAAAATAATTTTTTTCATAAATGTCTGGAATTACTCTTTCTTAGTCTTGTGTGCATAGTCCTTCGTTTCTACAATAACCACTCCATTTTTTCCTACATCGCCATAAGCTTTTGTCGCTGCTTGATCTTTAATATCGCTATGGACTCTATATCATTCGGGTTGGTCGAGTTTAGAGAAACGATTGCGTTTGATGAGTCTCTTTTTATTCTAATTTTTTCACAAACCTCTCCATCTATTACAAACAAAGCATCTTCAGACAACGCAGATTTGGTTCCCTTGATTTGAAAGGGCTTGAGCCATTGATAAAAAAGGCAAGAATAAAATCACAAGCACAATAAACTTCTTCATGGGTTCTGTATTTATGAAATGAAAATACTAAAATTTTCTTATTCAGGCTGATACTTATCAATGATCAACTGGCTAATGAGTCTATACAGCTCTTGCTTTTGCGGATCGTCCTGAAGAAATTCCATGTGCTGATCCAGTATTTGAAGATCGCCTCTTCTTGCAGGGCCGGTTTGAGCCTCTATTGGACCAATTTGTAAACTCTTCGTAATCGTTTCTGCCACCAACGGTTTCAGCCATTCAAAATCAAGACTGTTTTGCTGCATGATTTGTTCTGAAGTGGCTAGCATATAATTCGTGAAATTAGAAGCAAACACAGCGGCCACATGCAACGCCTTGCGTTCGTGCGAAGTAATTTTACGCACTTGGTTGCTGAGAACGCGTGCCAACTCCAATAGCACTACTCCAGACTCTTCGTTATTACTTTCGATAAAAATCGGCAGTGTTTTGAAATCCACCTTCTTTGATTTGCTGAACGTTTGCAGCGGATAAAAGACTCCGAGGTTGGTAGTAGCGGCAAACTGCAACTCTGACAAGGGGACACTTCCCGAAGTATGAACCAATAGTGCCTCATCCGGCAAAATGATTTCTTTGGCCACATCTCCGATAGCGGAGTCTTTTACACAAACAAAAAATATATTGGAGTCGCTTGTTGAAAAATCAAGAGTAGCTTTTACTTCAGCCTGGTACAATTTATCGACTAGGTCTGCTGCATGCTTATGATTGGGACTATAAACTTCCTTCACTACAAGACCTACATTATCAAATGCAGGAGCGAGATGCCACGCTAAATTTCCTGAGCCGATAAAAGATATTTTGGTCAAATGAGTTTCATTCAATCAGACTTCCACTTTCACAAGCTCAGCTAACTTCGTTACCGCAAAATCAACTTCGTCTTTCGTGTTGTATTTGCTGAAAGAAAATCTCACTGCTCCTCTTTTAGATTCGGGATACAAGGCACCCAATACGTGCGAGCCTGTAGATGCACCGCTTGAGCAAGCGCTTCCGCCAGAAGCTGAAATTCCGGCAAGATCAAGATTGAATAACAACATGTCATTTTCCTCTGATGGAGGAAGCGAAACATTCAATACCGTATAAAGACTTCGATCGAGATTTGCCGAGTCTCCGTGAAACGTAACACCGGGAATGGCTTCTCTTAGTTTCTCAATCATGTATGCTTTCAATTCCTTTACATGATTTTGATGATCCCCCATATCGCGATATGCAATCTCAAGAGCTTTCGCCAGTCCGATGATACCGTACACATTTTCAGTGCCACCACGCATGTTTCGTTCTTGCGCACCTCCATGCATCATCGGTTGAATTTTCTTGTCCTTGTTGATGTACATAAACCCAACGCCTTTTGGGCCATGAAATTTATGAGCAGCAGCCGTCATGCCGTGTACTTTGAGTTGTTTCATATCATGACGGTAATGACCCATGGTTTGCACCGTATCTGAATGAAAATAAGCGTGATAAGTATTGCAAAGTTCACCCACTTTCTGCAAGTCCAGCAAATTTCCAATTTCGTTATTAGCGTGCATTAAGGATACCAGTGCATTTGGATATTGCTTTAGCAACACTTCAAGATCCACCAGATCCACGTGCCCGTTTTCATCCAACTTCACATGATGAAGTTCAATCAAATGTTGATGGTGAAGTAGCTCTAACGTGTGGCTCACCGCATGATGCTCAATAGGTGTAGAGATCACATGCTTGATTTTATACGTTTGGATAGCTCCATTAATGATCGCATTGTCGGCTTCGGTGCCGCCTGAAGTAAAAATGATTTCACCTGGGGTGCAATTGAGAAGCTCCGCAATTTTCTTTCTCGCAGACTCAATAGCAGCGCGCACTTTTCGACCATGGGCATGAGTAGACGAGGGATTTCCAAAATCTTCCATCATGAAAGGCTTCATCGCCTCAAACACTTCAGGATCGAGTGGCGTAGTTGCAGCATTATCCAGGTAAACTCTCATCACAAATACATTTACGAATTACAAATTACGAATTTTTATACTGTCCGTTATTATTAAATCAAGCCCGTGATGTCATTGATAATTCGATTAGCCAGCTCATCAGCCTTCTTTTCATTTTTTGATTCGGCATAAATTCGGATGATCGGCTCAGTGTTACTCTTGCGAAGATGTACCCACTCCTTCTCTGCTTCAAAATCAATCTTCACACCATCCACATCATTGATATTTTCGTGGCTGTATTTGGCTTTCATCTTCAGCAAGATCTCGTCCACATTTATCTGTGGTGTAAGTTCAATTTTGTTTTTGGAGATGAAATAATTTGGGTAAGACGCGCGTAACTGCGAGGCCGTCATTTTAGATTTTGCCAGATGTGTGAGGAAAAGAGCGATGCCCATTAATGCATCACGGCCATAATGCAATTCAGGGAAAATCACTCCACCATTTCCTTCTCCACCAATCACGGCCTTACTTTCTTTCATTACATTTACGACATTCACCTCTCCAACTGCGGCAGCTTTGTAAGAGCCGTTCCTTTTCTCTGTTACATCGCGCAAAGCCCGAGTACTCGAAAGATTTGAAACCGTGTTTCCTTTCTTTCTGTTCAATACGTAATCGGCAACGGCCACCAAAGTATATTCCTCGCCAAATGGTTTGCCATCTTCCTGAATCAGGGCGAGGCGATCAACATCCGGATCTACCACAATGCCCAAATGATATTTTCCTTGCTTCACTTCTTTACAAATCGCTTTGATATTTTCAGGAAGTGGTTCAGGGTTATGTGGAAATTTTCCTGTCGGTTCGCAATACAGTTTCTTGATCGTTTTTACTCCTAGCTCCTTCAGTAACTGCGGCACTGCTATTCCTCCGGTTGAGTTCACTGCATCTACTACAATTTTGAACTTGGCATTTTGAATGGCCTTTACATCTATTAATTTATTTTTCTTAATGAGCTCGATGTGCTTTTTGATATAGTGATCTGCTTTTGAATAATTACCCAATTTTTCTACGGGGGCAAAATCAAAACTCTCCTCTGCGGCTAATTTCAATATCGTTTCCCCTTCGGCAGCTGAAATAAATTCTCCTTTTTCATTTAAGAGCTTAAGGGCGTTCCATTGGCCAGGGTTGTGACTGGCCGTAAGAATAATCCCTCCACCTGCTTTTTCAAGCGGCACAGCAATCTCAACAGTAGGAGTGGTAGATAATCCAAGGTCAACTACATTCAAGCCGAGCGCCTGCAGGGTATTGCAAACCAAATTGCTTACCATGTTGCCAGATATTCGCGCATCGCGGCCAATCACAATTTTCTTTCCTCCACGGGATTTTACCCATGTGCCATAAGCAGAAGAAAACTTTACAATATCAACGGGTGTAAGAGAAGTTCCTGGCACACCACCTACGGTGCCACGAATACCTGAGATTGATTTAATAAGAGTCACAGTTCATAGATTTTGAACCGCGAAATTAAGAAGCTTGAACCGATTATTTTTTGATTTCAGGCAATTGTGCGAGGGATTTTTCAGGATCTCCACAAGCCTCACCTTCACCAATTACTTTTCCGCAATAGCCGCATGTAATTCCTTCTTTCGCGAGGTACGGACTTTGGGTAGCACATGTGCCGCGAAATTCACCGTTCTTCACAAACAAAAGACGAACGGACATCAACACGAAAAAGAGACCGAAAATTGCGAGTGTTAGAAGGAAAACGGCCATAAAGATTGTAATTAAGATTTCGGACCCAAGATTTTATAAATAACCTAAATTGAGCGAATGTTGTTCCCTAGATCTGACATACAAATCTAGGTCTAAAATCTTAATTATAAAATCTAAGTTGAAGATGAAGAAACCGTTATCGCAGCCCGATTTGAACCGTGAAGCCAAACTAAAAGCGTTTGATCGGTTGCTCACCATCATGGATGAATTGCGCGAAAATTGTCCGTGGGATAAAAAGCAAACACTCGAAAGCTTACGTCATCTCACTATTGAAGAAACCTATGAGCTTTCGGATGCTATTCTGGAAGGTGATTTGCAAGAGGTGAAAAAAGAATTAGGCGATCTGATGCTGCACAATCTTTTCTATTCACGCATTGCCAGCGAAATGAAAATATTTGACATGGCTGATG
>CAZNCO010000024.1:0-16123 GCA_964571345.1 uncultured Ohtaekwangia sp. | reverse complement strand
TTCTGCTGCTCGAAACCACGCTGAACATTTTACCCGACAAGGATGATTCCATGACATTGGGTTGAGCTGCAGGCCGCGGCAATGACAGAGAGGCAAGTTTTGCTTTGAGTTGCTTCTGAATTTTCGCATCGGTCTTCACTTTTGTATTTTGAAAAGCTGGCAACAGGTATTTCCAGATCAAATTAAATTCTGATTGCATGTTTGAAGTTTCTGCAGTTACAGCTATCACTGCATCTTGCTCGGGCCACACTAATATATATTGCCCAAAGGCGCCATCGCCACGATAAGAATTGTGTCTACTGCGCCACATCTGGTAGCAGTAGCCTTGCAGCCAATCGCTCGAGTCTTTTTTAGCTTGTGTTGCAGTTGGGTCTTGCATGATCTTCATGGTGCTTGCCTCTTCCACCCACGAAGCCGGTAAAATTTGTTTCCCTTGCCACGATCCTTTTTGCAGAAACAATTGGCCAAATTTTGCCATGTCTTCTGTTTTCAAGCGCAAGCCCCAGCCTCCTGTGTTAACTCCATTGGGATCAACCTCCCAGTCGATACCCGTAATACCCAACGGGCGAAATAAACGAGGTGTGAGATAATCCAGAATCTTTTCTCCTGTTACCTTCTGCACAATCGCGGAAAGCATGTAGGTGCCTGCAGAGTTGTATAGAAATTGTGATCCCGGTTCATGCAAAATAGGAGTACTCAAAAAAGTGCGCACCCAATTCATAGACATGCCTACTGGCCCCGTAGGATCTGGCTCCTGCCCCACGCTCATGCTCAGCAAATGCTTCACGCGCAGTTCTGCGAGATAAGGACTGACGGACGCGGGAGTTTCGTCAGGAAAAAATGAAATCACTTTATCCTCAACCGAAAGTTTTTTCTCGGCCACCGCAAACCCCACGGCCGTAGCCGTAAAGCTTTTGCTCACAGAATACATCGTGTGCTTTAAATCGGGGCGATAGGGATTCCACCAGCCTTCGGCAATTACTTTTCCATGCCGCAACATCATGAGGCTGTGAAACTCATGATTGCTTTTGGCCGCGGCATCCAGGAACTCAAGGATTTTTTCAGATGAAACATTTTCGGCTTCGGGCGTACTGCGCGGAAGCGGTGTTTGCGCGAAGAGCGATGAAGCAGCCAATAAAAGAAGAAAGACAAATCTGATCCGTTGCATGGAGAAGGTTTACTTGGTGAAATTCTAATGTAGTGAGGAATCACGAAATACTAAGCACGAATGAATGGATTGGTTGCAAAACTATTTAAGCTGCAAAAGGAATTGACAAGGATTTGTTGATTGCCTTGCGTTAAAATTTAAGATTGGCAATAGGCCGTATAAAGTTACATTTGTAGATACCAATGCTCAAGGCTGCGGTTAGCGAATATACGAAACGACTGAATTTGTAATTAACCTTATATGAAACAGTTCATTGTGCTGACGTTGTTACTCATCAACGTTGCAAAAGCTCAGGATACTCTTCAATTCTCAGTGTTGTCTTCCGGTAAAAAAGCAGGAACACATTGGATATATTCTACTGCACCTAATTCTTATCAATTATTTTATGAATACAATGATCGCGGTCGTGGGCCACGTCAGCAGGTTGTTTTAAAAACAAACACAGACGGACTACCGGTTTACCGGGAGTTAGTCGGTGTGGACTACTTCAAAGCTGCCGTGAAAGAGACCTTTGAATTGAAAGATGGTGTAGCCCGCTGGAAAAACAATATTGAGCAAGGTGAAAAGAAAGTCAATGCTGCCGTGCTTTACTCTCCCCTTCACTCAATGCCAGCTGAAATTGAATGGGCGTTGCAAGCTGCTTTAAAAAATCATGATCATAAGATAGATGTGTTGCCCTCCGGTTTTTTGCAGGTGAAACATATTAAAAATCATGAACTCACTGTTAATGGTTTTAAAGAAGAGTTTGCGCTGTATGCCTTCACCGGTGCGGGTGGCCCTCCGCAGCACGCCTGGTTTACACCGAAAAATAAATTCTTTGCCAGCGTGAGCAGTTGGAACGCTGTCATTGCAAAGGGATACGAAAATCTCGCAGGTGAGTTATACGAAGCA
This sequence comes from uncultured Ohtaekwangia sp., assembly GCA_964571345.1. Taxonomy (GTDB): domain Bacteria; phylum Bacteroidota; class Bacteroidia; order Cytophagales; family Cyclobacteriaceae; genus ELB16-189. Next base: position 14,064 of record CAZNCO010000024.1, on the reverse strand, counting down.
CAAAAAGCAGCCGAGCACGCCTACTTCGAAGCACAGGCAGAGCAGTTTACCCAACTTTCAAAAACGCCTGTTGCTTTCAGCCACGTAACTGTGTTTGATGCCGCCAAAGCGAGGTACGTAAAAGACCAAACTGTGATTATTGAAAGGGGTAAGATCACTGCAAAAGGGAAATCGAAATCGATAAAAATTCCTGCAAACGCAAAAGTGATCGATGGTGCCGGGAAAGTATTGCTGCCTGGTTTGTGGGACAACCACGCGCACTATGATCCTACCCAGGGTTTGTATCACCTGGCAGGCGGTGTGACAAACATCAAAGACATGGCCAACGGGTTTGACCTGCCAGAGACGAAACAAAAAGTTGATCGCAACGAATTGCTTGGGCCCGAAATTTCCATCATGTCTGGGTTCATTGACTTTGCCGGACCTTTCGCAGGCCCTACCGGAAAAATTGTTAAGACACTAGATGAAGGAATAGATGCCGTGAATTATTATGCTGATCGCGGCTACCAGCAAGTTAAGCTATACAGTTCTATACCGGTAGATTGGGTAAAGCCGCTTGCCGCACAAGCTCACAAGCGTGGATTAAAAGTGGTTGGTCATGTGCCATCTTTTATGACAGCCACGCGCGCCATCAACGATGGTTACGATCAAATCATACACATGAACATGGTGATGCTTAACTTTCTGGGCGACACCCTTGACACCCGCTCGATGGGAAGGTTTAACAAAGTAGCTGCCCGTGCCAAGAACATCGATCTCAACAGCTCAGCTGTGAAAGAATTCATTCAATTGCTCAAAGCTAAGAACGTGGTGGTCGATCCTACGATGGCCATTTTTGAAGGGATGTTTACCAACGATGAAGGAAAATTAGCGCATGGCTATGACAACACGCTCAATCAATTTCCTGTAGAATACCGCAGGGGACTTTACACTGGTGGACTTCCCACCCGCAAAGGGCACGAGAGCGACTATGATCAATCTTTCTCAAAGATGATGGGGATGCTGAAGCTACTGTATGAAAACAAAATCACGTTTGTTCCAGGCACTGATGATTTCCCAGGTTTTGCCCTACATCGGGAGCTGGAGTTGTATTCGCAGGCAGGGATTCCGAATGCCAAAGTTCTGCAACTCGCCACAAAGGTGTCAGCCCAGGTAGCGGGCAAAGCAAATGAGTTAGGGTCCATTGACGTGGGCAAAAAAGCTAACCTGATTTTAGTGGAAGGCGACCCGATCAAAAACATCAGCGATATCCGAAAAGTAAGCACGGTAATGAAAAATGGAAACCTATATGATCCGAAAGCGATGTATCAATCGTATGGGTTTGGCTTTTGGAAATGATCAGTCAAAATCCTTACCACAATTCTTGCAATGATAGTCAGCCGAATCAATTGGTAAAATCATTCCGATCAGCAAAACAGCACTTGCATACATTCTCTTCCAGGCCGGCTCGTCTTGCTCCAATTGCACAGCGCCACAATGCGGACATTTGATGATACTTTCCTGCTGCTGATGCTCCAATATGGTGCGCACTTCTTCAATGTCTTTTTCAAAAATATGGAGTCGAACACCGGGAAAAATGTTATTACGAAGAGGGTACCAGCTTGTAAAATTCTCCTCCGTTAAAAAGCAGGGAATGCCATACGCATCCAGTTTTGTCTTCGCAAGATTTGCCTCCACCACCGTGTCGTACGATTCAAAGACTACAATTTTCTCAGCAGGCAAACCTTCCATTTACTAAAGTTACTGAATAAGTTTTGTTTCCAATTTAATCAGCCAACCGATTGCTGTTCTGCAGAAATGTGTTCGTTGAGTTTATTCAGTTCCAAAATAGTTGTCTTACCATCTTCACTCTCCCGATACATTGGAATGAACTTACGGTTAAACTGAATCTCATTGTAGGTGTAAGATGTTCTTCTCAAAACAAAATTGGAGAACACATCATCGAATCCACGCACCAGCACATATATTTCCAGATCAGCGGCTTTAATATCTTCCATGGTAAATCCCATCAACGGGCTCTTGTCATCAATCGGGTGAACTACAGTCCAGTTCAGAGAAAGGCTGTCTACTTTGTTTCGCTCCAATGCCAGGTCATAAAATTTATAAACAGACTGGCCATTTTCCTGAACGGCCAAAGCTGCGTTCACGCGAATATCAAGATCGGTGAGCGTGTGGTTATCTTTATATGACGCAAAGCGAAACATAAAACCCGTTCCGTCTTTATAGGGAGCAATTACTGCGTGGTCACTAAAAACAAGAAACGAGGTGGGTTTGGCAAATCGCCCATAGATAAGACCCGTCATAATCGCGAATGAAATAAATCCGCACATTGCTTCAATCGAAGCTACGAAGTTGGCTCCGTCACCAATCGGGTTGACTCTTCCATAGCCCACGGTTGTAAACGTCTCGGTGCTGAAAAAATAAATTTCTTTAATCTCCTTCCAGCGGCTATTGGCGATCAAGCCGGTAAATTGATCTGCACCCAGTGCCAGGTAAATACCTGTGAAGAAAAGATTGATACTGATGAAGAAGGTGAAGATTACTGCAATGAATTTCCAGGTGGGAAGATTAAGCATGCTGTGAAAAATGCTGAAGCGATCCCAAAAGCTTTGGCCTTCCTTTCGGATATTAAACGTGCCATCCCGATTAATAAAACGGCCGCCATAGTTATCGCGCGTGCCGAAGCCGGTGTCATCGTTTATTTTCGAAAATGGATTAATTGACTTCCTTGCCATGTATCAAATGGTTTGATTGATTGTTGCAATAAAATTGAGATTTTACCTAAACACAGATTGATGGAACAGAGTTCAAGGCTTCCTATTTAGCCACCTCGCCAAGAGCTTTTACAGTATAATCAATATCTTTTAGCGTATTGTAAATATGAGGCGAAAGACGAATGCCACCCGAAGGTGCAGTAGCAATGCCATAGGTGTGATACAATTTATCGGTGACGTCATGCATTTCCTTGCCGGGTAAATTTATAATTACTATTCCACTGCTCAGTTCCGGAGACATGGGTGTGACAAACGAGGCTTGCGGTATTTTGCTTTTGATTTGAGCTTTGAGATACGTGGCCAGTTGCACGATTCTGTTTTCAATATTTTGTCTGCCGATGGTTTTGTGAAAGGCAAGAATTTCCGGCAAGGCTGCAGGTGATGGCTCATTGCGCTGACCAAGCACACACAGATGGGCATCTACAGAAGTTGCTTCTTTCCAGCCCCCACCGATGACAGCGGGCCAGATGCGATTGAAATAATCTTTTTGAATGTAGAGCACACCATTTTCAAACGGCCCCATCAGCCACTTGTGTGTGCTGGCCGCATAAAACGTGCACCCCATGTCGTGCAGATTAATACTAACCGATCCGAGAGACTGGGCTCCATCCACGAGGGTCATGATGCCGCGGGACTTCGCCATCTGGCAAATCTCTTTTGCAGGAAGTGCGATCCCGCTAAGGTTAGAGATGTGCGAGAAAGCAATCAGTTTTGTATTCGGAGTAATTGCATTTGCAAAAGGTTCCAATAACTCTTTTGCAGCGGTCGGCTCAACCGGCACTGTTACACTCTTAACCGTGAAACCAATTCGCTTTGCCTGGCTCAGCCATACCTCTTTGTTGGAAGGATGATTTTGTTCCCAAAGAATTACTTCGTCACCGGGTTTTAAATCCAGACCGTGAACGATCATGCAGTTGCTTTCGCTCGTATTGCGTGTGATCCCGATTTCATTTTCATCGGCACCTACAAATTGTGCCAGCTGAGAGACAGAGTTTTTCCGAAGGGTAGTAAACAGCGTTCTGTATTGAAACGAAACATCTTTATTCAGCGCTTTGGTTAATTCAATCATGCGATCCTGAACGCTGGTGGGGCTGGGACAAAGGTTGGCCGCATTCATCATCACCAGTTTATCGAGTACGGTAAATTGCTTTTTCAGATTCTCCCAGTATTGTTCATCCGCTGCATTGGGCGGTGCCTGCAGCGATTCACGCACACTGCCAAGCGATGGTATGGCGATTCCGGTAAATGAAACGGCTAGTAATTGTTCTAAAAATTTTCTGCGTTGAGAAGAAAGCATGGCGATAACGGTTTATGATTTAACAAGATAGCGAATAGACCAGATTTTCAGGATTTGTTTTATACGATGATGAACGCAGGCAAACATCGGATGGCAGCCCGACATCCATTGTCGGGCTGAAAAATATTTTTAGAAGTATGTCAGGTTGAGCTTATCGAAACCTGATTCCACCCACGCCAATCGCCTTCGACAGGCTCAGGCTGGACCTAATTATTTCAGTCTGTCATTTTGCCATAGTACTTGTTTTAGACCTGACGCTGCACCCAGTCTGAAGGCCGTCTGAAGGCTGTCCTCACCCAGTGTCATGTTTTGGCAGTCGCCTAAACAAAAGTTTCAGGAATTTCTTTTTAAGGCTGTGGTCTGCGGACATGTGAAATCGCGGATAAACTCCTCTGGGCGCTTTGTGTGGTTGGGCAAGGACCTGCAATCTGGCCGCCCAAACCTTCTCTAAAAAATCTTTTATCTTGCCTGTAACAACCCCTAACCCCTACCGTCTTGCCTTTGAAAACGATGAACCAGGAAGACTTTGAATCGAGGGTACTGCCCGCTAAGAACAAGCTTTACCGCTTTGCTTTCAAGTTATTAGGAAGCAGCGAGGAAGCCAAAGATGTGGTGCAGGAAACCATGATCAGAGTATGGAACGGGCGCGACCTGGCAGAAGTGCAAAACATGGAAGCCTGGTGCATGCGCATCACAAAAAATCTTTCACTGGATAAGCTGCGCAGCAAGCAACGCAAGTCCACCGACTCTTTATCCGAAAGTTTTGATGTAGCCCACGAAAGTTTGTCGCCCCTGGAAACAACCGAACTAACGGAAAGTATGAAACGGATTAACGAACTGATGACTACGCTACCCGACAAACAACGGCAGGTGATGCACTTGCGCGATGTGGAAGGATATAGCTACAACGAAATCTGCGACATCATGGAACTGGACATGAGCCAGGTAAAAGTAAACTTGTTTCGTGCCCGCAATGCCGTGCGCGAAAAACTCACCAAACTGAACGCATATGGACTATAAAAATATAGAAGCGCTTCTGGAAAAATACTGGAACGCTGAAACATCGCTGGAGGAAGAACAAAGATTGCACGAATTCTTTCGGGGCTCAGATGTGCCTGAGCATTTGAAGGAAGCAGCAGAATTGTTCCGCTACTTTGGCGAAGAAAAAAATAAATCAATTGCCGATCCGTCTTTCGACAAAGCTGTAACAAAACAACTCAGTCAGCGTCATGGAGGAAAAGTGATTGAGATGAAAAACTGGTTTCAGGTGGCGAGAGTGGCAGCGGGTATCCTGGTAATCGTGGCAGCGATTTTTTTGATCGGACAAGAGGTGCGCAAGTCTTCGCCCGACAAAATGATCGATGATGAAAGTGATCCGCAGCTGGCCTTTGAAGAGACCAAGAAAGCTTTGCTGATGATTTCAAAAGGATTTCACAAAGCTGAAAAGGAAGCCAGCCAGATTAATTTGATCAACGAGGCAGAAGAAAAGATTCAGCCTAAGACAGCAGAAAAAAAAACTAACATTTAAAAATCTTAAAACTCAACAAGTATGAAAAAGTTAATGATCGTGGCAGTGATGATGGTGTGGTCGGCAGTGGCGATGGCGCAAGGAGATGCGATCGCCAAGTTTTTTACCAAGTACCAGGATGATGAAACGTTTACACAAGTGAAAGTAAGCCAGAAGATGTTTGGCCTCTTCACAAACATGGATGTAGATAAACCAGAGGACAAAGAAATACTGGATGCCATCAGCAAGATTAAAGGCTTGCGTGTGCTGGCCAAGCACGAAACCCGCGACAGCCGTGCACTATACAAAGAAGCGATGGCGATGATCCCTACAAATGATTACGAAGAGCTGATGAGCGTGCGCGACAAAGACAAAGACATGAAGTTTTTCATCAAAGAATTGAGCGCTGGCAAAATCGGTGAGCTGGTGATGGTGATGGGTGGCAACGATGAGTTTATGGTGCTAAGCCTTTTCGGAGAAATCGATTTGAAGAAAATCTCTCATATCGGTAGAAAGATGAACATCGATGGCTTAGATAAGCTGGAGAACATTAAAGACAAGAAGAAAAACTAATTAGTTCTAAGTTCCGGATTTTCAGGTTGCGCGCTGTAACTTAAGGTCCGGAACTTCGTTTTAACCCTCTCTCATTTTCCTTTTCCTATCATGAAATGAGCATAACGAGAACTATACCAAATGGAATGATACTCAATATGCCAATTCCATGTGACTGTAAAAAATAACTAGTAACACATGAAAAGATATTCTTTCCTCCTCGCAGCTTTTCTCATTGCCGGAGTATCGTTTGCGCAAACCAATACCACTACTGAACTTGATAAAAAATACGATGGTCTCTCCCTCTATTTTTACAAGAACACTTTGCGGATGCTCAATCAGAAAGACAATGCGGAGTTTGATGAATTGATCAAGGATATTGAGAAAATGAAATTCCTGATCATCGACAGAACCAAAAGCGCATTTACAGCTGCTGAATATAAAAAGCTTTTGAAAGGATACGAAGGCGAAGCTTACGAAGAAATGATGACCAGCCGCTACAAGGGAAGAAATATTGGCGTGTATATCAAACAGGCGAGTGGCAAGGTGAAAGGGACAGTCATTCTCGCAAGTGACTCTACCAATTTATATGTACTCGACATCCTGGGGCGTGTGGCGCTTGATAAAGCAACGGCACTCTTTCAGGCCATCGATGGCAATGCCGACATCGGCAAGAAGATCACCGACTTCATGAGTGATGATGACGACAAGCCGAAGAAGAAAAGAGAAAAAGGAATTAAAATCGACTAACAAAAACCTCTTTGCGTGGAAACAGTTTTATCAACCGATAAGCTCACCAAAAATTTTGGAAAGCTATGTGCCGTAAACCGGCTTGACCTGGAAGTGAAACGCGGGCAGGTGTTTGGAATGCTAGGGCCCAATGGCAGTGGTAAAACCACCACGCTTGGTATGTTGATGGGTGTTACCAATCCATCTTCTGGAAGCTTTACCTGGTTTGGTGAGCCTGCTACCCACCTGACACGGAAAAAGATTGGCGCTGTGCTGGAGCATCCGATTTTCTATCCTTACCTGAGCGGACAAAAAAACCTTGAGCTGAATGCGATGATCAAGGGTGCTGACCCTGCCAACATTGCAAAAGTTCTGGAAATAGTGGAACTCTCCTCCCGCAAGGACGATAAATACAAAACGTATTCGCTGGGGATGAAACAACGTCTTGCCATTGCATCGGCATTGGTAAGCAACCCCATCATTTTAATTTTAGACGAACCCACGAACGGACTCGACCCGATGGGGATTGCCCAGATACGTGAAATCATTAAGCGAATTGCTGCTGACGGAAAAACAATTATTCTCGCCAGTCACTTGCTGGATGAAGTGCAAAAGGTTTGCACCCACTTTGCCATTCTTCGCAAAGGGAATTTAGTACACACCGGTCCGGTGGATGATGTTGGCAAAGGAGAAGAGATCGTTGAAGTAATTGCTTATCACGATGATCTCTCGCACATTCTTCATGAATTTCGCGGATCGCTTTCAGTAAAAACTGACCAGGGAAAATTCCTGGTACGCATGCGCGAAGATTTTCACGCGCTGGATTTGAATAAGTTTTTGTTTGAGAAAGGAATCGTTGCCTCTCATATTGTAACACAAAAGAAGAGCCTGGAGAAGCAGTTCCTGGAAATACTTTCGGAAGTTCATTGATCCAGCAAAATCAAAAATCTTAAATCACCAATCAAAAAATTCTTCATGCTGCACTTACTGAAGATTGATCTGAAAAAAATGACCAGCTACCGCACGTTTTGGGTAGTATGCGGTTTGTATTTTTCCTTAATGACGATCACTACGGCCAGCGGCATGGAGGTGCTGAAATGGCTCGCATCATTTATTGACGATTTCGGTCAGAAAATCAATATTAACCGGATTCCGCTCTATCATTTCCCAGATGTTTGGCAAAATCTGATTTTTGTGAGCGGGTTGTTTAAATACATGCTTGCCATAATGGTGATCATCTCAATCACTAATGAATTCCAGTACCGCACCATTCGCCAAAATATTATTGACGGCATGAGCCGCTGGGAATTTTTGAAATCAAAAATACTTACCAATCTATTGCTGAGTTTAGTAAGTGCAGGCTCCATATTTTTGATTGGATTTATAACCGGATTGATCTATTCCTCTAAAATTATATGGACAGATATATTCACTGATCTTGAGTTTTTTCCTGCTTACTTTCTTGAAGTATTTGCATTCCTGTCATACTCTTTAATGCTTGGAATTATCATTCAGCGAGCTGGCCTCACAATCATCCTGATGCTTCCATCTTATATAATTGAATTTATAATTCGAATTAATATGGCTGATCGTACTGAAGAAGTTCAACAATTCTTTCCGATGCAGTCCATTCACAATCTTGTGCCGATCCCTTTTATGCGCTATGCATTTCAAGAGATACAGGACTATGTGGCTTGGGGATCAATGGCTATAGCCTTGACTTGGACATTTCTTTTTAACTATTTCTCTTATCTGAAACTGAAGAAATCCGACATCTAATTTAGTTGTTGGATATGCCCGAAGGAATGAGTTTCTTCGCGCATGAATTTCGATAATCCGCTTATAAAAGTACCGGTGCGGTATGGTGTGATCGGGGCTCCTATCGGTTTGCTGGCCAACCTTGCACTGTATTGGATGGGCAAGCATCCCGCGTTGATCTCGCCATTTTTTGATTTCAGAATTGCGCTTTTTGCTGTTTTCATCTTTCTTACGATCAAAGAAATCCGCGACTACAGCGAAGACGGAACCCTCTACTTTTGGCAGGGAATGATTGCCAGTTTTGTGATGGTTACCGTGTATGCGGTGGCTGTCTCAATCGCACTCTACGCGTTCATAAAAATGCAGCCGGAATATGTTTCGTCATTTATTACGACCGGAACCGAGCAGCTGAATAAGTTCCCCCCCGAAGACATCGAACGCATCGGCAAGGAAGTCTATCAGCAACAGCTTGTGAATATCAAATCCATCACCGGAGAATTCCTCGCGTGGCGTTATTTCACGCAATGCTTTGGCATCAGCATTTTCATAAGCATAATTATTTCCGTTATTTTGAGGAGAACACCCAAAACCCAACAATAATATGGAAGAAACAACAACTGAACAGCCCTCATTACTGCAACATGCATTGAAGTGGGGTGCCATTATGGGCATTATTAATATGGTCATAGGTATATTGATTTATGCCATTGACTACACGATGATGGCCGATTGGAAGCTTGGTATACTTGTGATTTGTATTGTGATAGGAATGACAATCTACACTGGTATCAATTACCGGAATCAAATCGGTGGATTACTCCCTTACGGGAAAGCATTTCAACACGGGTTAGTCTTTATGATAGTTGGCGGTGTTATCTATTCGCTCTACAATTTATTGTTATACACCGTTATTGATCCTGAACTACCCAGTAAGTTAATAGACGTCACCCTGGAAAAAACCGAGCAAATGCTTGAGAACTTCGGCATGAGTGGCGACCAACTGGACAAGGCAATGGCCGATGCTAAAAAAAGAAGTGAAGGACAGTTTTCTATAAAAGGAGTATTCACTGGTTTCGCATTCAGCATCATCTTTTATGCTGTGATCGCGTTGATCACATCGCTCGTTACCCGCAGAAATCCTCCAGAAGAAATATAATTTTTTGAATGGACATTTCCTTAATCATTCCTGCCAAGGACGAAGAAGAATCAATTCCTGAACTCATGCAATGGATAAGCCGTGTGATGCAAACGCACGGCTTTTCATATGAAGTAATATTTATCGATGACGGAAGTACCGATGGCACCTGGGAGCAAATCCTGAAGGCAAATCAGGGCAACGCATCCGTAAAAGGAATGAGGTTCAGCCGCAACTTTGGTAAAGCCGCTGCCTTGCAAACAGGATTCAAAGCTGCGCAAGGTGATGTAGTGATTACCATGGATGCTGACTTGCAGGACAGCCCCGAAGAAGTGCCGGAGCTCTTCAGGATCATTAAGGAACGGAAATTTGATTTAGTGAGCGGCTGGAAAAAAAAGCGCCACGATCCGATCTCAAAAACACTGCCATCTAAATTCTTCAACTACGTAACGCGAAGAATCTCCGGCATCAAACTGCATGACTTCAACTGCGGCCTGAAAGCCTATGACGCGCGCGTGGTGAAAAACATTTCCATTTATGGAGACATGCACCGTTATATTCCGGTGATTGCCAAGTGGGCTGGTTTTTCGAAGATTACCGAAAAGGTAGTGGAACATCGCGAGCGCAAGTTTGGCCATAGCAAATACGGCTGGAGGCGAATGGTGAGTGGGTTCCTCGATTTGCTTACGCTTATGTTTGTAGGAAAATTCTCGCAGCGCCCCATGCACTTCTTCGGCACGATGGGAATCATTTCTTTTTTGGCCGGGTTTGGCTTTACCGCAAAACTGCTGTGGGACAAACTTGACAGCGTGTACATTTCTAAAATCCCATTGAAGCGCGAAGTATATCAACAGCCTATTTTTTATTTAGCGCTTGTGGCTGTTGTCATTGGCATACAGTTATTCCTCACCGGTTTCATTGCCGATTTATTGGCAAGGCAATCCGCTTCGAAGAAAAGCTACCTGGTGATCGAGAAAATTTAAACCACCGACCTTTCTTTACATTAAAAAAAAAACGGAGTACAATTATGCGTTGTGCTCCGTCTTATAGCTTTGTGCAGCTGGCTATCTATTCAGCTGTCTTCTTAAAAACAACTCCGTGCTTTTTGCATTGTTCATCTAAATCCTGACGCCAGAGATCGAGTAAATTTCTTGCTTTGTCAATGTCACCATTGGCTTGCTTGATAATTTCGGGGTCTTGCTTTTCGATGGCGAGGCAAACCAACTTGAAGGCCTCCAGTTGATCGGTGGCAGCCTTCACGTATTCCTCATTCATCATTTTTACTTCATTGGTGGTGGGATAGATTGTGGCCAGCTTTGCCGTAAACTCCTCGTACTTTGGAATTACGGATTTCTTGATCGTAAAGTACATGATGGAATCGTTCTGGTAATGGTCACCAGCTACGCTATCATAGGCAGCGATGGCGGCATCTTCCAGAGGAGTAATCTTAGGCATCTCCTTGTTTACATAGTTGATCAGGTCTTTTTGAACCTCGTCTGACGAGCAGGCTGTGACAGCCAGGATGAAGACGGCTATCCATGTGATGTTTTTCATATATGAAAGGGTTTGATTACTAAAGTTAACAGATATTTCGGACAGATTTATTATTCAACCGTGAGGAACTAAATTTCCTTTACATTTGTCTTCCCTTTTGAAAGGTCGTTCTTTGAGTTTTGCAGGTAATACATTTTAGATTTATGATTTGTGATTTTAGAATTTAAACTCAATCAAAAATCTGAAATCATCAATAAAATCCGGGGCTGACCGGTTTTGACAGGATGTATGAGGGTGTATGCCAGCATGCAAGCTCGTGAGGGTAGAGCTTTGAACACTGCTCTCGAACCAATAAGTGGCGAGAATAACTACGCCATGGCTGCTTAATCTGAACTAAGTTCGGGTTTGCTTATTCTGCTTAAGAAGTAGAAGGCCATCATCGCCCACACTTTTGTTTTGCGAGTGTGGATCAGCGGTGTCGACAGCATAAACTGGGCCTCGCTGTGTTGCGCAGCGATGTCGAGATAACAGCGACTACGGAATTGTTTAGGCTGTTGCCTGCCTTGCGGTTCCCGACAATCAAAGTCAACTAAGCATGTAGAACGTACACGTTTATCTTCTCTGGACCAGGGTTCGATTCCCTGCAGCTCCACTTTTCGTCAACCAAACAAAACTAAAAGCTCGTTTCCGTAATGGATTCGAGCTTTTTGCTTTTTAAGGCACATCAAATCACTCATCTTTTAGCAACCCGTGGAGGGAAAATTCGGTGCACTTTCAAAATCGAAATCAGAGTGCACCGATTTGAGTCAAAAGTCACTGATTCACAAGTAGTTCAATAGGTGAACATCTTGATTCCAATGCTCTAAAAAATCAATTTTCAACCTCTAAACGGTGCACTTTTATGAGCGAAATTATCAAAGTCCTTTTCTACGCTAGGAAATCCAAAACAAATTCCAGAGGTCTCACTCCAATTTACATGCGAGTTACTTCCAACGGCCAGCGTTTCGAGTCCGCAACAGCGCGCTTTGTTGAATATGCGAATTGGTCACAGGCCGCTGGAAAAGTGATTGGCAATAATAAGGAAGCCAAGGAGCTTAACGATTTTTTGAACGTGCTTCGAGCAAAAGCTTTTAACATCCAAAAACAAATGTTGATTCAAGGACAAGAATTTTCCATTGATCAATTCTACAGACGTTGGAACGGCATAGAAGACAAAACCCACATGCTACTCGAAATCTTCCAGCAGCACAATGATCAGGTTAACATTCTTATCGGGCAACAATATTCTCACGCTACTTGGAAGAGATACGTGACATCGTTGGATCATACCCGTAGATTTTTAAAGGAAGAGTACCACTTGTCTGACATAGCTGTTAATCAGCTCAAGTATAAGTTCATTACTGATTATGAGTTTTGGTTGAAAACAAAAAGGAAATGCAACCACAACAGTACGATCAAGTACTTGACCAACTTCAGGAAGATCGTCAACATCTGTTTTAAAAATGGGTGGCTAGATAAAAATCCTTTCGCGGCATTTAAGATGACTCAGATTGAAACAGAAAGACCATATCTCAGCGCAGAAGAATTAGAAACAGTCAAGACCAAAAACTTTTCAAGCGAAAGATTAAATCAGGTCAGGGACATTTATCTATTCAGTTGCTTCACTGGCCTTGCTTATGCAGATACTAAGAACTTAACACCAGCGGATGTCTCAATTGGTATTGACGGAGAGAAATGGATTTTTATTAAAAGAGAAAAGACAAATACTCCATCTAGAATTCCACTCTTGCCTCCTGCTCTTGAAATAATTGAGAAGTATAAATGCAGTCCAAAATGTATCAACGCAAACAGGTTGCTACCATTGCTTAGTAATCAAAAGATGAATGAATATCTGCACGAGATTGCAAGTCTTTGTGGTATCAATAAAGAGATGACGTATCACACGGCCCGTCACACGTTTGCAACTACCATAACTCTTACCAACGGAGTCCCGATTGAATCAGTGAGTAAAATGCTTGGGCACAAAAGCCTGCGGACAACTCAGCACTATGCTAAAATTATAGACATGAAAGTAAGTGAGGATATGAACCTGCTCCGTTTGAAACTTTCAGGTGCAGGCAAACAGAAATCAGAAACAGGAGCTAGTGACTCCACAGTTGAGTAACTATTGCATATATTGAGATGCTGGCTGAGTGGAAAAACTAACATTAACACGTGGATTTAAGAGAAGCATTTCAAGAACAAAGCGAAAAACTGGCTGATCAAAAGTCAGACTATGAGAAAATGATTTTTTCATGGATAAGATCGGTTGAAGGGAGTAGCTTAAGTGGCAAGGACAAGAAGAAAAGGATTGTCGAGCTTTGTCACTTGGGGAGCTTCGCTATTGGAATGAAAAATCTAGGAGTGATCAAAGACGTCAACGAGATTGGAATCATTGAGCTTTGTGTCGAACCTGACTTCATAATTTCTTACAAGAGTCAAAGAATCGGACTGGAGATCAAACGAGTTGTAAATGATAAAGCTAAAGCAATAGGACAGAAGCGCTCTTTCCTGACTTCAGTCGAAAAGATTTTCGAAAAGAAATATCCGGAAACTAAAGTTTTGTCAAGTATCAGTTTTGACGACTCTTTTGACATTAGGAGTCACGATAATGATTTAATCAAGAAACAAACGGCTGACTTCATATTCTCACAAGTTTCTGGTGGAGAAACGGAAGCGCCCGATTTTATAGAGAGTTGTCGTAGCGTAAAGCACTCACACTTGACCTTCAATTTGTCGGGAGCATATTTCGCTGGCAATTTGGATGATGAGATAATGC
>CAZNCO010000023.1:0-16348 GCA_964571345.1 uncultured Ohtaekwangia sp. | reverse complement strand
TATTAATCCAACCTGCCGCCAGTTTTTTGGAGTAGATACCAAATGGCAAAACAAAATATCCTCCGCGCACGATCAGGTTTGGCTTGAGGAAGTAAGAAATCGCAGCCCAGTTCACACCCACTCCGTCATTGTTAAAAGAAGGTTCAAACTCTAAAAGAAGTTTCTTGCCTTGCCTCCATAAAAACATCGGGCTAAACTCGTAGGTATCTCCATTACCAAATCCACTTGATTTCGAAACCTGTGTAACTCCGCCCGTAGTGGTTTCAGTGCGCGAGCTCACATAACCAAAGGTGGTGAGCCCCACTACCACCAGGTGGCTTTGTCCAGGCTTGTTATAAGAGACTTTTTTCTCCAGCGCGGCAATTCGTGCCTCGGTCACAGAATCAGGCTTGTTCGGATTTTGCTGCGCAAAGGATACCCATGGCAGACAACAGCAGATCACGCAGATAAAATTTACTGCATAGAAAATCTTTGGTTTGTTAAAGCAACTTTGTTTCATGGCTGATAACTATTTGTTTTTTTCTTCGAGTTGCCGGATGTAATTCACCAGTTGCCAACGTTGCGTTTCCGTGAGCAATGTCTTGTAAGACGCCATTGGAGGATTCCCCTCCGAAAGCTTCCAAAAAATAGCTCCATCACTTTCATGACGTACAGTGATAGCAAGAAAATTGGCAGGGCGTGGAGTAAGGCTCACTCCCGCAGCGCCATTTCCTTTTCCCTTTTCTCCATGGCATATCACGCACATGGATTCATAAATCTTTTTTCCCTCTGTAGCCGATGACGCATCTCCTTTAAGCGGATTGGTGATTTTATCTGCCGAAGCAGGCGCCACCCATGTTGATCCTTGAGAAAATGTTTTCACCGAAATCAGAATCGCAGAGAAAAAGAAGAGCAGTAGAACAGCATTTAACTTTTTCATAAAACGGTATTGGTTTTTGTTGAACCAAAGTTCTGTTCATGGGCATCGGTGAATTCTGGCAAGCGTCAGATGGAATCCTGACAATCGTCAGCCAATTAAGGAAAAGGCCAATTCCGTTAGTTTTAGATTAAAAAGGATTAAGGCTGTCATTAGAAATGAATTAGGGAGTAATTGGTTTATCCTATTTACATGTGACGCTGAAGACAATCAACGAGTCGCACTTGCTTTCTTCTAAAAGAAAAAGGCTGACTCTATTTAAGTCAGCCTTTTAATAAAGGTTTGATAAAAATTCTTTACAACTTTTTAATTCGCATCTTCCTAAACCTCACCACATCACCGTGGCCTAAGAAGCCGATGTGGCCGGTTTTGTTTTTCAGGCCGGGGTGATCTTTGTGATCAGGTGTTCCGTTCTTCGATGCGGCAGCAATGTCGCCTTCGAGGATCACGGTCCCGTTTAGTGTCACCTTGATTTTGTTGCCTTTAACCCAGATTTCTTCCTGATTCCATTCACCGGTTGGTTTTAAATAGCCGCGCTTCGCGGGGATCACACCATACACCGAACCATGATATTGATATACCTGCAGGTCTTTGTATTTGGGATGCTCGCTGTCGAGCACCTGAATCTCCATACCTACGTAAGCTGCATCTCCTTCCAGTGGCGCACGGATGCCAATGCCATTGTTTGCTCCAGGTGTTAACTGAAATTCAAAACGATATTGGAAGTTGGCAAACTCATCTTTGGTATAAAGATTTCCACCGCCATGTGCATCTGGATTTACTTCCACAACTCCATCGGTTAAATTATATCCAGCAATATTGCCGGTCCATTGATCGAGGTTAGTGCCATCAAACAAGTTGATGAAGCCTTGCTTCTTCTCGGCTTCGTCAAGGGTGGCGGGTTCACCGGAATAAATTTCTCTCAAATAAATATTGCGATAGGCCACATACGTGCCGTGAGCTTGTAATTCAATTTGCTCTTTTTTAAAGATGGGAATGTTTCTGTCCCAATAATTTTCGAGCGTCACATTGTCTACCACCAGCACGCCATTCAAATACACCGTCACCTTCTCGCCTTTCATGATGATGTGGAAGCGGTTCCACTCCCCTATTTTATTATCCGCAACAACGAGTGGCTTGCTTTCATTTTTCTGATTGTTGTACAACCCACCGGAGCCAACTTGCGCGCCTACATCTGTTCTGCTGATATCCCAGATTTGAACTTGTGGCGAGCCGCGAAGGTAGATTCCCGCATCGCCTTTGTCGGTGATCTTCCAATCGACAAACATTTCAAAATCCTGGTATTGCTTTTCGGTACATAGATTTTCGCCATGCCCGGTGAAAACGAGCAAGCCATCTTTCACAACCCAATCATCTTTTGCTTTTGCGTTGGCGGCTTGTTGTTGTTTCTCCAATTCAGCAGCAGTCATCTTTGAGCGCTTAATCGGATCGCCCACCAACCCTTTCCATCCGGAGATATCCTTGCCATTGAAAAGATTTACGAAACCATAATCATACGGCATCTTGATCAAATGTTTGCTGAGATTGGTCGCGAGGATCGTGCTGTCTTCACCTTTGATCAGTGGCAGGGCAACCTGCAACACTTCGCGAACCAGTGGTCCGCGAATGTTGGCATCGTTCAAGGCAAGTCGGGCTACAACAGACGCAGCTTTGTTTTTTACTGCTTCATCATTCAAATACTTGCTTGCGAGCATGAAGCTGCTGAAGCCAGGGATGCGTTCAACTTTTCCAAGCAATAATTTTTTATCTACAGGATTATTAGCAGCCGCTAACTGATCTTCAATGTTCAATAGTTGTTGTACCGGATTTTGCGTTGACTTAGGTGCTTCTTGCGCAACAGGAAGTTTTGGCAACACGCTTAGCGATTGATCAACCGCAGGTTTATCGGCAAGTAATGCCAACTGGGAAGTCAGAAAGATTTTGGTGTACTCTGTTTTTGCTTTCGCGAGAAAACCTTTAAGCATATCAACAGTTAGTTGCTTCTTATTGGGATCAAGTGCTGAAGCATTCACATACGCATTCAAAGCATACGATGCCTTCACACGCATTGAGTCATCGTCCAACAGCTTGATGAATTTCTTCCACGTGGAGTTGTCCCATGCTTTCATGCTTGCCAACGCAGTGGTTGCATCGGCACTGCGCTGATAGGGGAACGATTTTACGGTTTCCAGTAAGTTGTCTTTTGACTTTTGCGCCTGTCCATTGATTACAAAAAGGAAGACAAGTGCAAGGAGGGTGAAATATTTTTTCATAGTCTTATTAATCATTTTTAAATAACTGTAAGTTTGAGCCTGTCGAAAACTGATGTGAGGCTTCGATAAACTCAGCCTGACAAATCAGTGATTTTATAAGCTCTCCCATCTTAGAATTTATAAGGCGCACGCATCGGAGGATTGATCATATAGTTCGCCTCCGTGTCGTTGATGAATGTTTGCGTGTTGGGATCGAACTTCAGGTTACGTCCCAACTGCAACGCAATCTTGCCCATGTTGATGACGGTGCAAGAACGAAAACCATTCTGTTCGTTGAGTGCAAACGTCTTTCTATACTTCACCGAGTCGAGGAAGTTGGTGACTTGTGGCTCCGGATCAGGAAGCATCGCAAGCTTTTCTTTCAGATTTGGAATATCGGATTGAAAGCCTTTGAACAGTTTTCCTTTCGGTCCTTCGATGTAGGCTGCGTTCAGATCTTTCGCTTCTCCATCTAAAATAATTTTACAGCCATCCTCGTAAGTGAAAGTCAATTTTCTCCATGTACCACAAGCATCCGGATGTTGTTGCTCTGCATCAATCTCCACAGAGATCGGACTTGTATTGTCTTTGCCTAAAAAATATTGAATCGGATCAATATAATGTTGCCCCATATCACCAAGGCCACCGCCATCATAATCCCAATAGCCACGGAAAGTCTGATGCACGCGATGGGCGTTGTAGGGCTTATAAGGCGCAGGGCCGAGCCAGCGATCGTAATCCAGTTCGGCAGGAACCTGTTGTGTTGGCAGATTTGTCTTTCCTACCCAATAAAATTTCCAGTCGAAGCCAGTAGTCTTGCTCACGGTCACCGTCAACGGCCAACCCAGTAAACCTGATTCAACCAACTTCTTAATTGGCCTTACAGTAGTGTTCATGCCATAAAAATTATCTTCAAAACGGAACCATGTATTTAATCTAAACATCCGCTTGTATTGCTGCACCGCTTCTACCACGCGCTTGCCCTCGCCAATGGTGCGTGTCATTGGTTTCTCACACCAGATGTCTTTACCTGCCTTCGCAGCATCTACCGCCATGAGTGCATGCCAGTGCGGAGGTGTAGCGATGTGCACGATATCCACTTCGGGCAGCGCGAGCAGTTCGTGATAATCATGAAACGACTTCACGCCATTTCCAATTTTATTAACCGCTTCCGCGAGATGATTTTTATCTACATCACAAACAGCAACAACGCGAGTACCCGCATACGGGATGTGCCCCATGCCCATTCCACCGGTGCCGATGATTCCTTTGGTGAGTGTGTCGCTGGGGGCGAGGTAGCCGTTGCCCAACACGTGGCGGGGCACAATGGTAATTCCGGCCAGGAGCGCGGCAGACGTCTTGATAAACTGCCTGCGGCTGTTTTTATTTTCTGACTTCATAGGTTTAAAGTAAAATCGATAACGAGCACAAGATAGAACACGGGAATTTGAAAACCTTCCCGCACAAAAAAATTATTGAACGATTAATTGTTAGGTGTCACTTCGATCACTTCTTTTTTCTTTCCCCGGCCCATCACCATCTGAATACTTACACCCCAAAAGTGACCAGGCCCAAACGATCCTCTTCCAAATCCTTGCCCGGTAGAGGTCCAACTGCGTCCATAGCTAAACAAGACAACCGGTGCACTATTGTTATCGTCCTTTTTGAAACTGAATCCAAGTTCAAAACGAGGGCCTGCAAAATCTGCTGAGCTGAATTCCTGAAGTCCAGTACTAAAGTTAGTGCTCACATTTTCTGCATAAAAATAAGCCAGCCCTGCACCCATGATTACTCCAAAATCTGACGAGTCGGGATTGCCCGCGGCACTTCCGATACTGATATCAAACATCACTGGTGCATCAATTCCAAAGTAGCTCATATTTTGGCCAGACGAACCCACCGTTATCGGTGCACTTAATGAGAGTGCAAATCTGTCTCCATTCATCAGGCGCATGCCTGGTGCCACCGTGATGCCCGGAAAAAATATCAAATCGCTACCCGGTTTGTTTTGGGCCACAAACAAGGACAGTCCTCCTCTTACATAAAGAAGTTTGTCTTGTGCAAAAACACACGAAGAAATCAAAAAGCCAACTAAAGACAGGATGCGCATTGATCCAAGTCACTTTTTCAATTTAACTAACCAGTCGCTTACGTTCCCAACAAATAAATTATCTACCAGCAAAACTTTTATCATTTTTCGGTTCGCTCATTTTGATAATTTTACCCATCATGATCCCTGCTCGTCTTCTGGCTTTTATTTTCTGTCTTCTTTTCTCAAGTCTTTCGGTGCTGTCGCAAAAAAAGAACTTCAGCTATCAATTACATATTAAAAAAGCTACAGGCTCCATCGTGGTAGATGGCATTCTTAACGAGACTGCCTGGGAAGCGGCAGATGTAGCAAAAGACTTTTACATGGTGCTGCCCATGGACACGAGCTTTGCGAAAGTGAAAACGGAAGTGCGCATGACCTACGATGATCACAACCTTTACATCATGGC
Organism: uncultured Ohtaekwangia sp.; assembly: GCA_964571345.1. Lineage (GTDB taxonomy): Bacteria > Bacteroidota > Bacteroidia > Cytophagales > Cyclobacteriaceae > ELB16-189. Next base: position 10,682 of record CAZNCO010000023.1, on the reverse strand, counting down.
CACCTGCTATCACGGGGGATGGAAATATATGGTGGAGTCGCTGAAGCGAGATTGGAACTTTGGAAGAAATGACAATTTCATTTTTTTCATGGACACCTTCGATGATCAGACCAATGGCTTCACCTTTGGTGCCAACGCAGCGGGCGCACAGTGGGATGGCACGCTATACGAAGGTGGCAAAGCTGATTTGAATTGGGACAACCGCTGGGTATCAGAGGTAAAGCAATCCAGCGATCGGTATGTGTTTGAAGCGGCTATTCCCTTCAAAACCATTCGTTATAAAAAAGGAATCAAACATTGGGGCATCAACTTTAGCAGAAACGATTTAACCACTACCGAAAAATCTAGCTGGGCACCGGTGCCACGTCAATTCCCAACAGCATCATTGGCTTATACAGGTTTGTTGGTGTGGGATGAACCTCCGCCACATCCGGGAACAAACGTGTCGATCATTCCTTATGCCTTGGCAAGAGGCTCACGCGATTTTGTGAATGGAACTGAGCTTCAAAATAAGCAGGCCGTAGGTGGCGATGTAAAAATCGGAGTCACGTCTTCGCTCAACCTTGATCTTACCATCAATCCGGATTTTTCACAAGTAGATGTTGACCGGCAAGTGACAAACCTCGAGCGGTTTGAATTATTGTTTCCTGAGCGAAGACAATTCTTTTTGGAAAACGGAGACCTGTTTGGAAACTTTGGATACAGCACTATTCGTCCTTTCTTTTCAAGACGTATTGGAATTGAAACCAATAGTAAAGGAGTACAAGTGGGGCAAATACCGATTAAGTATGGTATGCGTCTGAGCGGGAAACTAAATAAAAACTGGCGCATTGGCGCGATGAACATGCGCACGCGTGCAGTAGAAGCAAGTGCTTTGCCTGAACAGGATTTCTCTACGGTAGCTATTCAACGGAGAGTGTTCAAACGATCGAACATTGGCGTGATCTTCGTGAATAAAAACTCTGTCAACTACACGCCACCCACAGACGCTGCGCTGCCACAATATTCTACGTACAACAGAAACCTCGGTCTTGAATACAACCTGGCCTCGTCAAATAATTTCTGGACGGGCAAGATGTTGTTTTTAAAATCAATGTCGCCCAATAAATCAGGAAACGACTATGTGCAGGCGGGGCACCTCAACTACTTCGACAAGCGCTGGAATATTTCAACGCAATATGAATATGTAGGCGCCAACTACAATGCAGAAGTGGGATATGTACCACGCCAGAATTATTTCAAAATAAATCCGGTGGTGAGTTATTTATTTTTTCCAGCTCCTTCCAGCAAAATTTTAAGTCATGGCCCCACCTTCAGCACCTCGCGCTTTTACAGGCCCGATCAAATGAATTTCAATTCTGTCAATCTTCACCTGATGGATCATGAAACATATTTCGCCTACAACATCACCCTGCGCTCGCGCTTGACTATTTCACCCTGGGTGGCGCGCAACTTCGTAGAGTTGTTTACGAAATTTGACCCGACCAATTCCGGCAAAGACTCTTTGCAGATCGGCAGTCGCCATTACTGGAATTCGTTTGGAGTAGACATTGTATCGCAGCCGCAGAAATTATTTACGTACTCTGTAAGCCTGCGCCAGGGCGGCTATTATGCAGATGGAACGCGCTCATTCTTTTCCGCAGAACTGGGCTACCGCTTCCAGCCTTATGTTTCCCTGTCAGTGAACACCAGTTACAATCATATTGAACTACCAGCACCATGGAACACGGTTGACTTCTGGCTGATCAGCCCGCGGGTAGATGTTACGATGACCAACAAATTATTTTTCACAGCCTACACGCAATACAACCAACAAAGCGATAACATCAACCTGAACACACGCCTGCAATGGCGCTACAGACCAGCTTCGGATTTCTTTATCGTTTACACCGACAATTATTTTCCCGACTACCAGGTGAAAGATCGCGCGCTGGTAATCAAGTGGACGTATTGGTGGAATTTGTAGCGTGACTGATCGCGCCAAATCAAGGCAAAAATTTTCAACACTCGATAATTTATTCAGCACATTACTTCTTACTGAGTGTTTAAGGTAGGTTTAGTAACTGGCGTGTGTATTTATTTTAATTCCGATCCCTGTCTAATTCTTCTTTTATTGTTGATCTTTGTTTATACCTAAAAAGTAAAGGTCATCTTCACCAGTTAAGTAGACTCCTTATGCAAAGACTCTTATTGATCCTCCTTTCTGTTTTATTTATTGCGTCCCGTATCGGACCGAAAGAGAGCGTGCCGCAGTTGATCGAAGATGGTAAATATAAATTGGTTTGGTCTGACGAGTTTAATAAAGATGGAAAGCCTGATTCTACGCACTGGTCTTATGAGCGGGGTTTTGTTCGCAATCAGGAGTTGCAGTGGTATCAGAAAGAAAATGCGTACTGTAAAGATGGTTTACTTATCCTGGAAGGAAGAAAAGAAAGAATTGAAAATGATCAGTATGACTCCTTAAGTAAAAAATGGAAACAACAAAGGAAATATGGGGAGTATACGGCCGCGAGTATACTCACAAAAGGAAAGTTTACTTTTCAATTTGGAATGATGTTGGTGAGGGCAAAGATTGATACTGCCATGGGTCTCTGGCCCGCCATTTGGACGCTGGGTGCCGAGCGGCCATGGCCTTCCAATGGAGAAGTGGATCTGATGGAATTCTATCGTTGGAATAATCAGGCAACGATACTCGCCAATGCGGCATGGCTCAACTCGGAAGGTAAAGCGCAATGGGATGGATCGAAAACGCCACTGAAACATTTTACGGAAAAACGCCCCGACTGGGCAGATCAATTTCACATCTGGAAAATGAAGTGGACGACCACCTCCATCGAATTATTTTTAGATGATGAATTGTTGAATCAAGTTGACCTGACGAAAACCATCAACCCGGATGGATTTAATCCCTTTCATCAGCAGCATTTTATTCTATTGAACCTGGCGATCGGGCAGAACGGTGGAGATCCTTCCACAACTTCTTTTCCGCGCCAATATCAAATTGATTATGTGCGCATATACCAAGAAGTGAAGTAATTCTGGCCGTTAGTTCTATTTGCTTTCAGACAGAATTTTCAACACTCGATAATTTATTCAGCACATCACTTCTTACTTAGCGTTGAAGGCAACACGTTTAATACAACCTCTGTTGATTTAAGTTTTTCTGATGACGCTTTTACAACAAGTTTACCGGGTTGTTCACCGGCTTCTACCACCAGCATGCACTTTCCGCTAAATGCTTTTCGGAAAGGTTTTACAAATGACTCTACACTCGTTTGATCGCCATTGTCAACGGCACGAATACTTCCTGCACCTTCCGCAGTGAAGTGAATAAGATTGTCAGCCTTGGGGCAGACTGTGTCGTTTTTATCAACCACCGAAACGGTGATGAAAATTAATTCTTTACCGTTCGCTTCTACCATGGTGCGATCAGGTTCCAGCATAATAGCATCAGGCTCGCCTGCAGTTCGCTTGATAGTCCCCTGAACGACCTTATTATTTTCATCCAGCGCCACTACCTTCAGTTCGCCTGGTTCATAGGCAACGTTGTTCCAAATCAATCGGTAAGTGGATAGAAGTTTATCATTGCTCTTTTGTCTTATCCCCAAACTCTTGCCATTAAGAAATAATTCTGCACGGTCGTAATTCGTAAATACATGTACAGGAATACTGTCGCCTTTTTGCCAATTCCAATGAGGCAGCATGTGCAATACTTTTTTACTCGACCACTTACTCTGATACAAGTAGTAGCGATCTTTCGGGATGCCCGCCAAATCAACGATTCCAAAATATGAACTTCGCGATGGCCACTCCGAATAGTACGGTGTGGGTTCTCCCAGGTAGTCGAAGCCGGTCCAAACAAACTCGCCCGCCATAAATGAGTTTTGGTCCAGTGATTTGAACTCTGTATCTGGAATACTGCCCCAGTTTGGATGCACCAGTCCATACGCACTCAGATGATAAGGAGGGATCGTGTCTTTCTCCGTTGTCTCGATGGCCGGAAGTTTATAGATACCTCTGGAATCAACGGTTGAAGCTGTTTCGCTGCCCACCATTTTAAAGTTGGGAAATTGCTCATGCACTTTCTTATACTGTTGCGGCTTATAGTTCCAGCCTACTACATCAACGGCAGCTGCGAGACCATTATCAAGGGCCCCTTTAAAATTGTTAAAGCCAGCGGTGGTGGGCCGGCTAGGATCTTCACGATGACAGATATCCGAAAGAAACTTCGCAGATTCGGCTCCGTTCTTCTTTTCTTGTTCACGTATTTCATTTCCAATACTCCATAAAATGATAGATGGATGATTGCGATCGCGATGAATCATGGCTACCAGATCTTTTTCAGCCCAGTTATCCCACAAACGATTATAGCCATTTTTAACTTTAGATTCTTTCCACTCATCGAAAGCTTCATCGATAAATAAGAAACCCATTTCATCGGCAAGATTTAATAATTCCGGTGTGGGCGGATTATGCGTGGAGCGTATGGCATTGGCACCCATATCCTGCATCAGTTTTAAACGATAACGAAGTGCTGAAACATTTACGGCTGCTCCAAGCGCACCGAGGTCGTGATGGAGGCAAACCCCTTTTAACTGGGTGCGCTTTCCGTTCAGAAAAAATCCTCGATCATTTGTAAACTCAATAGTTCGAAATCCGAATGACGATTTGTATTCATCGATGATTTTGCCCTTGCTGATAATCCTGGTAATGACGGAATACGTAATCGGAGAATGAATGTCCCATCGTTGAGGATTCAATACTTCCAGTTGTTGATCCAGTGTTGCTTCATTCCCGATCGTGATGTCATCACTTTTTTTAGCCACGATTTTATTCGCAGGTGAAACGATATTCGTTTCAATTTGAAATTCACCTTTCAACCCTGATTTGTTGAAGACGGTGGTCTTGATGTTTACTGTTGCTGACTTTTCCGTGATCGTAGGCGTAGTAATATACGTTCCCCACTGTTTCACATGCACCGGATTTGTCATTACCATTCTCGCCTCGCGATAGATACCCGCTCCCGGATACCAGCGTGCGGATAGCGGAAGATTCTCTGCCCGTACTGCCAGCACGTTTGCCTGACCAAATCTGACATGATCTGTAACATCAAAACTGAAGGATGAATATCCATAGGGCCACTCGCCAACATATTGCCCATTCATATACACCCGGGCATTACTCATCACACCATCAAACTCTACATAAACTCGTTTTCCTTTTTCTGTTGCAGCAATATTAAGTTGCTTTCGATACCAGCCAACGCCCACATGTGGCAATCCTCCGGTATAGCCCGTGCGTAATTTTCTTTTCAAGTCACCATCTTCTTTCACCTGAATAGAAAAGGAATCGTTCTTAATATCAAACGCTCCGGATATCGCCCAATCATGCGGCACCGATACCGTTTCCCAACGGGTAGTTTTCATTTCAGGATTTTGAGCTTCTGGAATATCTTCATTGATAAACTTCCAATCCTTATCCAGCACAAAAACTTGCCGTGTTTTTATATTCCTCTGTGCATTGACTGAATACGTGAAACCAAGTAGTAAAAAGAATAACCCTGGTAATCGAAGATTGTTTTTCATGGATTTGCGTTGCCTTTTCGTTAAATGAATTTTGCCTGTTTCAATTCATGACCGTCCAGATCACTTCATCTTTGAGTTTTCCATCCGCTGACATGACCTTAATTGTATTCGGTCCCTTATTCAGGTTAATGTTTTGAAACTCCATCACTTTTGTGTCGGATGATGTTTTTTGGGCACCTGCTTTCTTGTCGTTCACATACAAAGTGGCACCACTCAGGTTGGTGTAAACTTTAACAGTGGTCAGATTATTTTTTCGTTCCGTATTTCTGCGCTCCGCGATGTACAGCACGGGTTCATCCGACCAATTGGCTTTGTAGAAATAGAAGGCATCCTTCTTTACACTTCGGTCATAGGTGATGAGTCCTTTATGATTTAATGAAGGTATGCCGCCACGGTTCCATTCGGAAACTGAAAAGTCGAACATACACCAGATGTAAGTACCCCAGAGGAAGGGACGATCTTTAAAATATTTCCAGGTTAGTTCATGGTACTTTGCTTGCTCCATTTCCGGGAAATAATTTCCGAAAGGCTTCTCTACTCGATCCTTGTCCTGATGATAAATGTTTCCTTCTATCCCGTATTCACTAATGCCAATCGGGATGCGCGGAAATTGCCGATGCGATTCGTCAAGCCATTTGGCCATGTCTTCGTATTGACCATAGTACCATCCAAAGTATTTATTCCATGCTTGCAGATCCGTGATATTCTCCATGTTACCCTGCATCTCCTTATCACTGGCAGAAGTCGTCATTCTGGTTTTGTCTAATTCGTGTGCCAGTGCATTGAGCTCTTTCGTGAGCACCACACAGGGTTCATCGGGGCTGTTGTTAGCGCGCACTTCATTCCAAAGTCCCCAAACAAAAATGCTAGGGTGATTATAGTTCTGAAGTATTAACTCGGTGAGCTGTTGTTTGGCATTCTGACCTTCACGACCGCTGTAATCGTTCACAAAAGGTATTTCAGCCCAAACCAAAACACCCAGTTCATCCGCCAGTTGATACATCTTGTCTGAATGCTGATAATGTGAAGCGCGAAGCGAAGTAGCACCGAGTTCATTCACTACTTGCATATCTGCTTCATGTTGTTGAAGCTTCAACGCTGGCCCCGTCTGCTTCCATTCTTCATGCATGTTTACTCCGTATAAACGATAAGGAAGATTATTCAACTTAAATCCATTGTCGGGATCTATCGCATAGGTGCGAATGCCAAATGTCTGAGTCACCTGATCCGTTGTATTACCTGCCGTAAGTGTGGCGGTGATGGTATAGCGATGTGGATTTTTTTTACCCTTCCAAAGCACAGGATTCTTTATTTCAAATTGGTAAGAGACGAGTTGTTCCTTACCGGATAAATCAATGGGTTGCTGAGAGGTTAGAATTTCATTTCCGTTTCCATCTCGCACAACATAATTTAGTTGTGCCGATGTACGCGCTGACGCATTGATGACGTATGTCCTTACCTCCAATGCTGCGGCATTATTCTTGATTTCTTTCAGTTCAACAAACAATCCCGATGAGGCATGATAAACCGGTGAAATGGCAGTTGGAGGTGTACTGAAAATATGTACAGGCCGATAGATGCCGCCATAATGATTGAAGAGTTTGTCGTTGACAGGTATTCGTTTGTAATCGGGTGAATTGCTCACCTTCACTGCGACTACATTTTCTTGTCCGGCTTTTACCAGATGGGTGATTTCATAACAAAAAGCAGAATATCCGCCCACATGCCTGCCGACATTCTTTTCATTGACAAAAACCTGAGCATCATGACCTACACCTTCAAACCGGATGAACACGCGTTGATCAGCCATCGTGGCAGGAACATTCACCCGGGTTCGGTACCAGGTATCGCCCCGATAATACCCGGGGCCTTCGATGGCATCCATGGAAAATGTGTGAGGTACTTTCACTTTTTCCCAATCATCGTCTCGAAAGGCAGTCTTCTCTACCTGGTAAAAGGTGCCTTTTTTGAATGTCCAATCTTCAACATTAATCGTGGCACGATGCTGCAAATGGGGTGCCTGTGCTGCACTAATAAGAACAGAGAATAAAAGCCCTACCGCTAGCGCAAAGAATTTCATACCGATTGTTGATTTAAGATCACCGTAAAGAAATGCCTTACTTCAGCGAATAGATAGTTGAAATCAGTCAATAAGAAGGTGAATTTCGTCAATCGTCATTCTCTTAAAATAAATTAAGGACCGTGGCCATCAGATGACCAAAACGAGCTTCCGCTCATCATTTTTTTTGTGATTTGATTTTATGAATGAGTTACCTTTTCACTCAAATTACTTTCTTATGCTTCGCTCTCTGATCACCGGCATTTTCATCTCATTACTTATTTCGGCTTGCAGCACATCAACTAAAAACGACTTTGCTGTTCCGGGTCTTCACGACAAAGTAGAAGTATTCCGCGACACCGCGGGCATCAATCACATCTTTGCCAGGAATGAACACGATCTCTTTTTTTCCCAGGGATATTGTGCCGTGAAGGACCGGCTGTTTCAATTTGAGATGTGGCGCAGGCAGGCATCCGGAACAACCGCAGAGATTTTTGGCGAACAGGAATTGAAACGGGATATCGGCACACGCTTATTTAAATTTCGCGGTGATTTAAAAAAAGAATTCAATCATTATCATCCGCATGGTGAAGAAATCATTAATGCATTCACAGATGGCATCAATGCTTTTATTGCTGAAACCGAAACCGATTCAAGCCTGCTTCCATTGGAGTTCAAATTACTAGGCATCAAACCCGGTAGATGGACACCTGATCTTGTGATCTCCCGCCACCAGGGGCTGTTGGGCAATTTAACAGACGAAGTAAGACTAGGCCGGGCCGTAGCAAAACTAGGCGAAGGAAAAGTAAAAGAGCTGAGTGTATTCGAACCTGTCGATCCCTCGATTGCGCTTGATCCTAAAATCAAGAAAGAACTTTTGTTCGATAGCGTCATCACTTTGTATGAAGCCTATCGCAAGCCACTCCGTTTCAGTACCGAAAATCTGTTGGAAGCAAATTTGAAAAATGAGAAGAGTTCATTTGATCAACTGGCGCAAGAAGACGAACAAAATTACCGCGACCTAATGCGTTCCGAAAAGCAAACCATCGGAAGTAACAATTGGGTGGTGAGCGGAAAGCTTACCACCAGCGGATCGCCCATTCTTGCCAATGATCCGCACCGGGGCATAGCCGTTCCCTCGCTTCGCTATATGGTTCATCTCAATGCGCCCGGCTGGAATGTAGTTGGTGGCGGTGAGCCCACCATACCAGGTGTGTCCATCGGGCATAATGATTTTGGTGCATGGGGCCTCACCATCTTCGCGATAGACGGTGAAGATTTATATGTGTATGAATTGAATCCGCAAAATAAAAATCAATACAAATACAATGGGCAATGGGAAGACATGCGCGTGATCAAAGACACCATTAAAGTAAAAGGAGCCGCAGATGTTTATGTTGATTTGAAATACACCCGCCATGGGCCCGTGACATTGGTGGATGAAAAAAATAATGTGGCGTATGCCGTTCGCTGTGCGTGGCTGGAGCCAGGTGGTGCTCCCTATATGGCAAGCTTGCGCATGGACCAGGCAAAAAACTTTGAAGAGTTTAGGGACGCTTGTTCATTCAGTCACATCCCCGGAGAGAATATGATTTGGGCAGATAAGCATGGTGATATCGGGTACCAGGCGGTAGGCATTGCTGCTGTTCGCAAAAATTTCAGCGGCCTTGTGCCAGTTCCAGGTGATGGAAGTTATGAGTGGGAAGGCTATTTGCCCATTAAGGAATTACCCAACGTAAAAAATCCTGAAAAAGGTTTTTGGGCAACTGCCAATCAAAATCTGGTTTCGCAAGATTACGCGCACATTGATGCAATTGGAAAAATATGGGCCGATCCTTTTCGCGGCAACCGTATCAACGAAGTGCTGAGCAGCGGCAAAAAATTTACTCAAGAGGAGATGATGAGTTTGCAATTTGACTATCACTCTATTCCTGCGCGCACACTGGTGCCATTACTTCAAAACTTAAAATCGCAAAACACAAAGACTGAAGAAGCAAGACAAAAGTTACTTGCGTGGAATTTCACGCTGGAAAAAAATTCAATAGAGGCTAGCATTTATGCTACATGGGAAAAGAAAATGTCATCAACCCTACTGGCACAGGTTGTTCCCCCCCAAGGTAAGAAATTAGTCACCCATATTCCGCTGAGTAAAATCATTCAATGGATTACAACAGCCAATTCTGTTTTCAAAAATTCAACGAAAGACCGAGATCAGTTTTTGATCACAACGTTGGAAGAAACAATTTCCATGCTGGAGAAAAAACTGGGAAGCGATGTCAGCAAATGGCAATATGGTCAGGCCGCAAATCATCATGTATTGATCAAACATGCGTTGAGCAATTCCGTGAATGATTCGATCCGCAAAAAATTAGATGCGGGCCCTTTGCCGCGCGGTGGGTATGGCTCCACCGTAGGGATGACCAGCAACAGCGACAATCAGCAGTCGGGCGCATCGTTCAGAATGGTAGTAGATGTAAGCGATTGGGATAAAGCCATGTTCACCAATACACCCGGGCAAAGTGGCGATCCGGCAAGTCCATTTTATAAAAACTTATTTGAAGCCTGGGCAAATGATCAGCATTTTCCGGTTTACTTCAGTCACGAAAGAATTTTGAATTCTGCCCGACAGAAAACAGTGCTGGCTCCTAAGCCGTGATCTAAAAAACGATTTCTCAAAATTTGATTTTCGTAAGTCAAAAGCCGATCATTGCTTTTGTGTCTGTAATTATATCCGCATCGAATCAACTAACAGCAAACCGGCTTCAAAAAAGGAATGATTCCTTTCAAATCAGTGTTATCTCGCTGTAGTTAAATTCTATAAATCATTCCATAAATTGTGTAAGCGTTAAACTGGCGCTAAACACGTAATTTGCTTCCGCAATGGTACTCTATATTAAAAACATGGTTTGCGATCGGTGCATCGCTGCGGTTAAGCAGGAATTGGTGCAACAGGGCCTGCATCCGGAACAAGTTTTATTGGGCGAAGCAACCATTACCGAACAAAGCCTGAGCGATGAACAACAATCCAAGCTTGATAT
>CAZNCO010000022.1:0-16462 GCA_964571345.1 uncultured Ohtaekwangia sp. | reverse complement strand
GTCCTCTGATGGTCATGGCATTCCATCCCGTCAGGATTTTATCATCAAGCCCCGGGCGAGGTTTCTTTTCGCGATAGGCGAACATTTTCTTTTTTATCGCTTCGATTTCCTCATTCTTTTCAGTAGAATCATTTTGCATCAGAATATTTAGGCCATGCTCCCAGTTTCCCTCTTTGCTGAGATTGAAATACTCCATAGCTCGTTCGATATCTGTGCCTAGCGCTTCTATAATTTCCTCATATGTCCAGGTATAAAACTTCCCTTCGATTCCTTCGCTATCGGCATCAAGTGCAGAATAAAATCCGCCTTCGCTGTGTGTCATTTCACGCTCAAGCCAGCCGACTGTCTCGTGAATTATTTTTTTAAACCTTTCGTCTTTTGTAATAGAGTAAGCTTCAGAATATAGGCTCAGAAGTTGAGCATTGTCGTACAGCATTTTTTCAAAGTGTGGTGCAAACCACTCGCCATCTACCGAGTAGCGTGCGAATCCACCTCCCAATTGATCATACAATCCCGCCAAGGACATTTTGTTCAATGTAAAGGTTACGAGTTCGAGTGGTTCTTTCTTTTTAGTGATGTAATGGTAGCGTAACAGAAAAAGCCATACGGTTGGCATCACAAACTTTGGCGCCTTCTCGATGCCACCCCACCTGCGATCAAATCTTTTTTCGATGATTGAAAACATCTGATCTAAAGATGTACTATCAAAGTCCGTTGTGGTTGATCTTGTGAATCGTTGCAAGTCGGTAGTTTGAAGATGCGCAGTCAATTCTCCCGCTGATTGTTCTATCTCTTTCCGTTTTACTTGAAAAGTTTTGGCAACCTGCGCGAGAAGTTGTGCCCATTGCTGCGGAGGAAAGTACGTGCCTCCGTAAAAGGGTTTTTGATCCGGTGTGAGAAATACGTTAAGCGGCCATCCACCATTCATCTGCATCGCCTGCACTGCCTCCATGTACACTTGATCAATGTCTGGTCGCTCTTCGCGGTCTACCTTGATGCAAACGAAATATTCGTTCATGAGGGCAGCGGTTCGTTCATTTTCAAACGACTCGCGTTCCATCACATGACACCAATGACATGAAGAGTAGCCAATGCTCACAAGTATTGGTTTGTCTTCTGCTTTGGCTTTCATCAATGCCTCTTCGCCCCACTCGTACCAATCAACGGGGTTGTGAGCGTGTTGGAGCAGGTAAGGAGAGGTAGCGTGAAGGAGACGGTTGGACATTTTTTTATTTTAGAATTACGAATTACGAATTACGAATTACGAATTACGAATTACGAATTACGAATTTGAAGTTTCAGTTGTTGTATCTCTGTTTCAATATTGATGATGGTCTTTAGTTTTTCGAGCCGTGTCAGTAGATTTTTTAAAAACAGTTGGTGCTTTTCGGATTTCAGATGAAAAGGTTTGTGTGCTAATGAAGCTTTTATTTCTTGCCATTCTTTGATTACCGTTAAAGTCGTTTCATCAAAATGAGACTGACAGAATTTTTCCCAGATGTAATCCTCTGCTTCTTCGGTTGGATGAATTCTATCTTGCTTATAAAAACGATAATCACGTAAGTCATCCATCATAATTTCGTATGAGGGAAAGTATTCTACATTTTTATTTTGCTCAGCAATAGAATGACAGGCCAGTCGAAGAATAGATTTGCTGACCGAGTTTAGCATCAGTGTATCTTTGATGTGACGCACCGGACTTACGGTAAGAATTATTTTCAACGAGGGATTTTGCTTGAGCAGCATGTCATGCATCCAGGTAAATGAATCTTCTATCTCCGTTTGCTTGAGCAGGCGCTTTTCAAAATGTGAAGCAGGCTGCTTGTGGCAATTGGCTACAATTTCTTTTTTGTCGATCCATTCATAAATCCATGCAGTTCCGTAAGTAATCAGCAAACAGGATGTGTTTTGTAAGTATGTATTTGTTTGATGAATGACCTGTTTAATTTGAGAAATAATCTCAGGCTTATTCAGTGCCCCGAATTGAGAATGAAAATGATAGTTAAAAAATACTTCACTATTGGAACCGAAACTATATTCAGGTGGTTGCTCATTTTTCAAAGCCCATGCCAGATGCCGGTGAATCGAAACGGGATTGTATGTTGTGCCGAATGGATTTTTAAGGGCTTTGAATTTAAAATCTTCTAACCTGGTGCCTATCGCGTTGGCAAAGCACGATCCCACGGTTAGAAACTGATCCTGCATAGTCAGGCGTATCTGAGATGGTTTTAAATTCAATTCGGTACGGAAAGAATCCATCGGATAAATGATGAATGTTGGATTTTAAATTTTGAATAACTTGCCTTTGCGTAAAAGTATCTAATTTCGAACGAAAATTATTCTCATGCATCTGGTTTCGTGGAATGTAAATGGCATTCGTGCCATCCTCAAAAAGGAATTTGTAAATAATGTGAATTTGATGGCGCCTGATGTCTTATGTTTACAGGAAACAAAGGCAGCGAAGGAGGAAACATTGGATGCATTGACTGCGCTCTCCGGATATTACGTCTTCGCCAATTCATCAAAAGCACGTAAGGGCTATTCCGGCACAGCTATCATCACAAGGGAAGAACCGATTTATGTTTCGTATGATCTGGGTTTGGAAGAGCATGATCAGGAAGGGCGGGTAATCACCGCGGAATATCGATCTTTTTTTTTAGTGACGGTTTATACGCCTAATTCTGGCGATGGCTTGGTTCGTTTAGATTACAGAACAGGCCAGTGGGATTTAGCTTTTCGTGAATATCTGCAGTGGTTGCAACGCAGAAAACCTGTGATCGCATGTGGTGATTTTAATGTGGCTCATCAGGCAATTGATATTGCAAGACCAAAGGAAAATTATAACAAGAGTGCCGGCTATACGCAAAAGGAAATCGATGGATTTAGTGATCTGTTAAACATTGGCTTGGTGGACTCTTTTCGTCATTTTCATCCCAACGATGTAAAATACACCTACTGGAATTTCGTAATTAATGGTCGCGAGAAAAATATTGGTTGGCGCATTGATCATTTTCTGGTGGATAACCGAATGATGTCCAAAACAAAGGATGCATTGGTATATGATCAGTACCACGGATCAGATCATTGCCCCGTTGGGTTGATTGGCGATTTTTAGTGTTTAGTCTGGAATTAAACCGTTTCTCTCTACTTTAGATTATGGAATACTATTTCCTGATGATAGGTTTTTTTGTGATTGCGCTGATTTACGCATCGGTAGGATTTGGTGGAGGTACGAGCTACCTGGCGCTTTTGGGCCTGTCTTTTTTTGGCCTCCCTTTCACGATGATCAAAGCTACAGCACTTCTTTGCAACATTGTGGTGGTATCAAGTGGGGCATACATTTTTTCAAAAGAAGGAAAAATGGATTTGAAAAGAGATTGGCCCTATCTGGTGGCCAGTGTTCCTTTTGCTTACCTCGGAGGGCAGTGGCCTCTGAAAGAAAATGATTTTTTTGTTTTGCTGGGATTTGTTCTGCTCGCAGCTTCTTTTTTGTTATGGATTCAGCCGGGAAAAACAGAAGAGCATCGAGACCGTGAGAAAATTTCTCTTCAAATTCCGCTGGCATCCGGCCTCGGTTTTTTATCAGGCCTCACCAGCATTGGAGGTGGCATTTTTCTATCGCCTGTTTTGCATTTTCTAAAATGGAAGGAAGCAAAAAAAATTTCCGCTCTTGCGAGTGTCTATATTCTCGTAAACTCCATAAGCGGCCTGCTTGGTCAATTGAGTCGCGGGTTGCCACCGATGAACTGGAGCCTGGTAGGTTTTTTATTACTTTCAGTCATTATAGGCGGGCAAATCGGTTCGCGCCTTGGAGCTAGAAAGTTTAACCCGCTATACATAAAACGGATAACCGCAGTACTAATCTTTCTAGCTGCAATCAATATCTTGCGCGATCATTGGCAATTCTGATCGACACATTCCACCTCTTTGCCTACAAGTGGGCGCTTAACAAAATAAGAAGGTAAACTTTGCGTACTGAATGTGATCAATGAGATCATCATTTCAATACTATGAACAAACTTATCTTCAAACCCCTGATCATACTAGGTATAGTAGGGGCATTCGTAATCAGTTGTAACCAGGAGAACCTTTCTGCTTCCAATGGAAATGGTTCTTCCACACTTCTGGCCGTGAGTCAGACTTCTTCGCAGTTGGCAAGTGGCACAAGTTTTTCAGTGCTGACAACGTCATCCGGATCAGCTATTGATACTACCCAAATGCCTCCTCATCATGGGCACTGCAAGAATGGAGGCATGGGAGGTTTTTTGAATGGCACAAATTTTCTTACGCCAACAAATGAATTAGTAGCTATTGTTGATGCTGAAAGTGCCGGAGACATGCGTGGCTTTAGAATGTTTGCACGAGGCGGAGCAACGGTTACGAATTATGATGCACACGGAAACGTGGTGTCATTGCCGGTGCCTGCAAAGGGTGGCCCTGAGGGTGTGAGTTTTTCAGGCGGTCAGTTTCCCGAGATGGACTCGCTGCTTTCAAAGATTGTGAAAACCGTAGTTGACTTTGGTGCAGGCGTAACCGTAACACACGACACAACTTCGATTACGCGGAGTGGAAAAATTATCATCACTCGCACCAAAAGTGGTACTACGCATACTGAAACTATCACATTTGAAAATTATTTTGTGAATGGTAACGCAATAGAAGGCACAAAAACCAGGGTGAATACTTTTGATTCGTCCACTGGTTAAGGCTCTTCAACAACTTCGGTGGCGAATGGAAAAATTACTTTTAGTGATGGAACCGTAACGTCATGGGTTTCGGACAAGTCTCGTGTTACAACTATCATATTTGATGCGTCTACAAACCGACCTGCCAGCGGAACAATTGTAACTACAGCGAATACGAAAGTAACGGCAACAGATGGTACCGTGATTTATTCGCACATCACAACCAAGCCTCTTACTGAAAATATTACTTGCGGAGACACGCACCATTGGCCGGTAAGCGGAACAGTAGAAACTACTTACAGATCGCATGATGTAGTTGTAGATTTTGGTGATGGTACATGTGCTAATCATACCATCACTCTCACTATCGATGGAGTGATGAGCACAAAGACAATTGGGGGATAACGTGGGGAGAGTAGTTTAGTTTAGTTTAGTTTTTTTCCGGGGACCTCCGCATGATGCGGAGGCCTTGGTTTTTTAAATTGTGGTATATTGGTTATCAAATAAAATTCTTGAAAAAACTTTCACTTTTTAAGGCCTCCTTTCATATTCTGGGCTGGATTTTATTTTTTCTGGCCCCGGTTATTTTTTCACCCGGCCCTTTATTTCACAACGTTGAATCAAATGAGTGGATGTCTTTGTTACTGAGGAATGTGACTTTGATGGCCTACTTTTATGCAAATCAATTTTGTTTTGCTCCTTTCATCCTCAAGAAAAGAGGTGTGTTCCCTTTCATCCTAATTTCAATTGCGGTTATTATCTCCATCAGCATCATTAATAGCGCGTTTCATCATTATTATGTAGAAGGTCGGGATATGATGCCACCAAGAGATGATGATTTTGGTCCACGTCACGATCCTCCTCCGATGATGTTTGCAGGGCCCACCTTCGCAAGCTTTTTGATCACCATAATGGTGGGACTTATCAGTTCGTTGTTAGTGCTATGGGAAGAATGGAACAAGGTACAAGCAGAAAAGCAGGAGCAGGCACTTCAGCGCGTAGCTGCGGAACTCACTGCATTAAAACTTCAGATTAGTCCACACTTTTTGTTTAATACGTTGAATAATATCCGGTGGTTGGTTCGCTCGAAGTCTGATTTAGCAGAAGAAGCGGTGGTTAAGCTTTCACAACTTTTGCGTTACATCTTATATCAAATAGGAAGTGAACTTGTGGATTTAAAAAAAGAACTTGACCACCTGCGCGATTTTGTCGAGTTGCAGAAAATGAGAATTGAAAATCCAGAGGGGGTTAAATTTAACGTAGAAGGAAAACTGGAAGCAAAGCAAATTGTGCCTCTATTATTATTGCCAATTATTGAGAATTTTTTTAAGCATGGTGACTTCACAGGATCGTTTCCAAACGCAATTGATATAAAAGTGAATAGCACGTCTCTTATTTTGAAAACTGAAAACAAAATTGACAGGGTACAAGAAAAGGAGCACGGCTTAGGTTTGCAGAATGTTTTAAAGCGCTTGAAACTACATTACCCCGATCAGCATTTGATTCATTATTATGAGAAGGATGACGTTTTTTACCTACAGTTGGAACTATTATTAAGCTATAAGTAGAAAAATATGGCAGCAGTAAATAAAATAAAATGTTTGGTGGTAGATGATGAGCCTTTTGCAGCGAGATTGATGCAAGACGAGATTGGAAAAATTCCTTTTCTGGAATGTGTGGCCACATGCTCTTCGGCAAGCAAAGCTCTTCCCCATCTGGAAGCTCGGATAGATTTAATGTTTCTGGATGTGCAGATGCCGCAGATGACAGGCCTTCAGTTCTTGCGAACCTTGCCTAATCCACCTATGGTAATCATTACAACTGCATTTGAAAAATATGCGCTCGATGGTTTTGATTTAAATGTAGTGGATTACCTGATGAAACCGATAGTGTTTGAAAGGTTTGAAAAGGCAGTGAACAAGGCACGTGAATTGTTTCTGTTACGAAATGCAAAATCCACTGGCAGTGGTTCTTCTTTTCTGGTGCGCTCTAATTACAAACAAATAAAGTTGTTTACCGATGATGTGTTATACATTGAAGGCTTGAAGGATTACGTAAAAATATTCACAGTTTCATCTCCACATCCAATCCTCACCAGACAGAATCTAAAGGGTATGGAAGTAATTCTTCCACCTGGAATTTTTTGTCGTATTCACAATTCTTATATCGTGAACCTGAGCAAGGTCACAACCTTCCAAAAGTCACATGTTTTTATTGATAAGAAGATGTTGCCAATCGGAGAGAAGTTTGCCGACTCCTTTGAACAGATTTACAAAGCCGGGGTGCACTAACTGGTGTGATCATATACAATTAACCAGCTCCCATTCTTCTTCCGGAAGAGCAGCGTAAAAATTCCGCTTGGATTGTCGTTTTCACGAGTGAGAAAAAACTTTCCGGTAACCATACACGCGTCCGGTGAGATAAAGTCAGTCATCAGGATTTCGAATCGAAGCTTGCCCATGGCCGCTTTATCCGGGTAGCTTCTTTTATAACGAGCCATTGTGCTATCCCACCCCGAAGTTATTTTACTTCCAACGAAATAGATGGAGTCAGATTTCCAATAGCCCTTCATGAATTCATCAATATTCGCTTCGTTCCAAGCGGCCACTTGTGTGTCTAGCAGTTTTCGAATGGCTTGTTCCTCTACTGATTTATCAAATGGAGTTGTCTTTTGTTTTTCTGCGCAGGCTGTAAAGAGCAGAATGAGAAGGGTAATTTTTTTCATAGTGTGAGTATCGGAAATTAAAACTAACACTTTTCTTTGGCTTCAGGTTTATTGAGTCCGCGAATTGCCAATTCACATTGGCTAATTGCCAAATTGATTAATACATTTGCCACCTTAAACAATTTTTCGAATGCGCAAGATCGATTTCTCCAAAGATGTGCTTCCCCACTTGATCGCTGTTTTGATATTTCTTGTGGTTACGTTCTTTTTCTTCAGCCCGGTTTTTTTTGAAGGCAAAGTACTTGGTCAGCATGATATCCAGCAGTTTCAAGGGTCGAGTAAAGTAATTTCCGATTATCGCGCCACCACTGGCGAGGAGGCACTATGGGCTCCATCAATGTTCAGTGGCATGCCTGCTTATTTGGTAAGTTTGAAGTGGAGTGAAGGTCCTTTGGCTTGGACCAAAAAGATAATGGCCTTCTTTATGCCACACCCCGTGGCGAGTGTCTTTCTTGCATTTGTCTGCTACTACATTTTGTTATTGTCATTTCGCGTGAGGCCGTACCTGGCCATAGCCGGGGCTTTGGCGTTTGGTTTTTCATCCTATATGATCATCGGCCTGGTAGCTGGACATAATGCTCGTATTGGGGCTATTGCGTTTGTGCCTTTAGTTATAGCAGGTGTTCATCTGGCGTTTTCTGGTAAGCGGATTTTAGGATTTGCTGTAACAGCTCTTGGTATGTCGCTGCACTTGCGTGAAAATCATTTGCAGATTACATACTACCTGGCCATGATAGTTGCTGTGTATGGATTGGTTCAACTCATTTATACTTATCGCGAAAAGCAAATTTCCGGCTTTCTAAAATCATTAGCAGTCTTAATCCCTGCAGCTCTTCTTGCTGTTGGAACATTCTTTGGTCAGCTGTGGGCCGTCTCAGAATATACAACCTACTCAAGTCGCGGGCCATCTGAGTTAGTTAAGGCTGGGCAGACAGAAAACAAAGATGGACTTGAACGTGGTTATGCATTTACATACAGCGATGGCATTTTGGAGCCGCTCTCCCTAATGATTCCAAATATCTATGGAGGCAATCTAGGTGGCAACTATTTAATCCAAGATCAAAAGAGCGAGGTATACAAAGCTTTGATGGCCAATGCGCGCAGCAATGAAGAGGCAAATCAATTGGCTGGATATACCTCTGCCTACTATGGCAAACAAGGTGCGCCTTACTACGGAGGGGCAATTATCTGTTTCTTATTTGTGTTGGGGATTTTATTTGCAGAGAAAAAATACGTTTGGTGGCTGGTGCCGCTAAGTGTATTCAGCGTGATGCTGAGCTGGGGTGATAGCTTCAGTTCTTTCAATGACTTGATGTTTGATTACTTTCCGGCTTACAACAAATTCCGCTCGGTTACTTTCGCATTGATCATTATCCTCTTTGCAATGCCATTGCTTGGTATGTTGGGTCTTGAGAAATTTTTGGAAGCCAATCGCGATAAGGAAACAAGAAATAAGCTATACATCGCTTTGGGTTTAACTGCAGGTTTGTGTTTGCTGTTTGTACTTTTTGCAGGAATGATGGACGTTTCAAGATTGGGGGATAATCAATTACCCTCGTGGTTTACGGATGCGCTGCACGCAGATCGAAAAGGAATATTGCGATCAGATGCAATTCGCTCAATGGCATTTATCTCCTCTATTTTTATTATCCTATTCTACGATGTACGAAAGCGAGTTTCTCAAGTAGGATTTTATGCGTTTCTCATTTTTATGATCATGATTGATGCTGCCGTGGTTGACAAGCGCTACATCACCAAAGAAAATTATCACGGCAAGCGCGACAACTCGTTCTTTGCGATGACAGAAGCTGACCAGGTGATGTTGCAGGATAAGACTGACTTCCGCGTGTTGAATCTGCAAGATCCGATGAATGAAGCACGAACTTCCTATTACTTTCAATCGCTGGGCGGATATCACGGTGCAAAAATGAAACGCTATCAGGATTTGTATGACTCGTGCATTTTCTATGACTTTAACCGGCTCATCAATGATGCACAGGGTGGAAGACTTGATTTCCAAAAATATCATACGCTGAATATGCTTAACGCGAAGTACATTGTTTATGGAGACAAGGCTACCAATATCATGCTGAATAGTGCCGCGAATGGAAATGCATGGTTTGCCAAAGAATTAAAAACAGTGAAGTCAGCGAACGAGGAAATGAACAGCACGAAGAATCTTGATACGCGATCTACGGCCTTTGTTGATGCATCAAAATTTCAAGTAAAAGATCAAACATACAGCTCAGACTCAGCTGCCACCGTTCGATTGACAGACCGCAAACCACCTTACCTGAAATACGAATCGAATTCAACTCAAGACGGACTGATTCTGTTCTCAGAAATTTATTATCCAAAGGGCTGGCATGCTTTTGTAGATGGAAAGGAAACAGAAATTCTTCGTGCAAATTATGTCTTGCGTGCGTTGCAAGTTCCAGCCGGGAAGCACGTGATCGAATTTAAGTTTGAACCCAAACCTTATACTATAGGAAATAAAATTACCCTTGCATCTAACTGGGTTGTGCTATTACTGGTGCTGGGTTGCGTTGGGTGGAGCATGAAAAAACAAGAATGAGTTTTCGATCGTTATATAAAAGCAAAGTCGTCTATGTAAAGATGACTGGATTGATTTTTTTCCTAACATTGATTTCTATTGTTGTTTCAGGTCAGACATCTAAAAAGCAGAAGGAATTACTGACTTATAAATTTGGAGGTTCGTATGGCTACGGTGGTCATCGTGATCATCCGTCCGGATCCTTGATTATTTATCCTGAAACTGACAGCACAGTCCTATTCTATTTAAGCGCTAGCCGGGGAAAGCCTTCATTTAATTCCGGCTCTTTGTATGGGCGAATGAGAGTTAATCAAAGCACAGGATTATATTCTAACAATTTTTCCTTTAGCGATGAGAATTGTAAACTCACATTTCAGTTTTTTCACAAATCTATTGTAGTGAAGACCATTGAAGATTCAGGAGGTTGTGGATATGGGAATGGCGTCCAATCTGACGGCACGTTTAAAATGATTTCATCTTATATCCCAAGCTATTTCGAAACCCTTGAGGGGGAGAAGATCTTCTTTAAGGACATCGATCTAAAAAAGTAGTTTGACCACTCGCTTCCTACTTCCTGCCTAATTTCGTTTTGGATTCGAGAGAATTTCGAAAAATATTTTTTCTATTTTTATACAAATCCTTCCTTTCATGAAAATCCTTAAAAACCTTTTCATCGGTATTTTAATTCTGGTGATTGTCGCTATTTCAGGCATATACATTTATTTTAGAACGACCGCCCCGCAATATTCAGGCAACCTAAAACTGGAGGGGCTGAAGGCGCAGGCGGAAGTACTTTATGATGATTTCGGAGTGCCGCACATCTATGCCCAAAATGAGGAGGATGCTTATTTCGCGCTGGGTTATGTTCACGCACAAGATCGACTTTTTCAAATGGAGATGTTGCGCAGAGCTGCAGGCGGCAGGCTGTCTGAGATACTAGGACCCGAGCTGTTGAAGGTCGATAAGCTTTTTCGAACATTAAGTTTAAATAAGTTTGCGAAGGAACACGCCCAAAGATTTTTATCATCAGATACAGCCGCGTTTCAACGCTCGGCTCTTGCGTATCAAAAAGGAATCAATCAGTACATCAAAACAGGAAAGACTCCTGTCGAGTTTAGCATCAT
This sequence comes from uncultured Ohtaekwangia sp., assembly GCA_964571345.1. GTDB lineage: Bacteria > Bacteroidota > Bacteroidia > Cytophagales > Cyclobacteriaceae > ELB16-189. Next base: position 5,374 of record CAZNCO010000022.1, on the reverse strand, counting down.
TGGCATTCCGAAAACAGAGTTTACGCCCGAAGACATGTACCTGGCGGTAGGGTTTATGTCGTTTGGCTTTGCGGAAGGATTTCGTGTTGACCCTGTGCTGCAAAAAATCAGAACGGAATGGGGCGAGCAATATTTGAAAGACTTTGCTGTGCAAACTCCCCCTGATGCAGTGTTGTTAAAAAATTTTCAGGGGAAACCGAAACATCGAGGCCAGGATTCTCTTATTTCCTTTTTAAGTGAAAGTTTGGAAAAGCTTCCCGTTCCGCTTTGGCAAGGAAGCAATGGATGGGTAGTAGCGGCTGATAAATCAAAATCCGGTTTCCCTATTTTAGCGAACGATACGCACATTGGTTTTAGTCAACCTGCCGTTTGGTACGAAGCGCACATGGAATATCCCGGTTATCGGTTTTATGGTCATCACCTTGCTGGAATTCCTTTTGGCTTATTGGGCAACAATGATTTTGCTGCGTGGGGATTGACGATGTTTGAAAATGACGATACTGACTTTTTTACTGAAATATTAAACCCTGAAAATCCTAACCAGGTAAAATTTCGGGATACGTGGGAAGATATGGACGTGCGTCAAGAAGTGATTAAAGTGAAAGGTAAACCTGATGAGATACTGGAAGTAAAAACTACTCGTCATGGACCTATCATCAATAACATTGTGGAGAATGTAAAGAGTGAATCACCTGTGGCCTTATGGTGGCTTTTACTGGAAGAAGAGAATAAAGCACTTCAGGCGGCATATCTTTTGAATCACACAAAGACTTTTTCCGATGTGATGAAGGCTGCCTCTCTTTTCTCGGCTCCCGGCCTCAACCTGATGTATGGCGATCGTGACAATAACATTGCGTGGTGGGCAGTTGCTAAATTGCCGATTCGAGCCAAACGCGTGGCTTCTAAATTTTTTCTTGATGGATCGAGTGGTAAAGATGAGTATTTAGGTTTTTATGATTTCTCTAAAAATCCGCAGGCAATCAATCCTCCGTGGGGCTACATCTACACGGCCAACAATCAGCCAGACTCCGTTGATGGAGTTTTATATCCCGGCTACTATTATCCGAAAGGAAGATCAGGAAGGATCAAACAATTACTAGAGCAGCAGCAAATGTGGGAGCCTGGCGATTTTAAAAGGATGAATCTTGATCACATATCGATCATGCATCCTGATGTTGCCAAGGAGATCAGCAAAGTTTTGAAGTCGGTTAATAATGCATCATTCAATTCAATAAGTGATTTGTTAGAAAAATGGGACGGCAATCACGCTGCATCCAGTCCAGCACCTTCTGTTTATTACAATATGCTTTCGCAAATTTATTTTCTGGCGATGAAAGATGAATTGGGTGTGACTGCCCTGAATTCCATACTTGGTTCGTCTGTCACCAAAAATTCTTATTACACATTTGTGGCCGATGAAAGTTCTGTCTGGTGGGACGATGTAAATACAAAAGACAGGAAAGAAACACGCGCTGATATTTTCGCGAAAGCGGCTGAGAATACACTTGTACTACTTTCAAAAACGTGCGGAAGTAATCCGGAAGATTGGAAGTGGGGAAAGATTCACACACTCAAACACAATCACGCCTTGGGCAAAGTGAAAGTGTTGGATAAAATTTTCAGTGTTGGTCCATTTGAAGTTGATGGAGGAATGGAAGTGGTCAATAACTTACATTTTCACTTGGATACCACAGGTTACTTTCACGTAGATGGCGGCCCAGCTCTGCGCAAAATCACTGATCTTTCGGATGTCACAAAAGGCGAGACCGTATCGCCCACTGGAAATTCAGGAAATGTGATGAGCGCATACTATAGCGATCAGGCTGAAATGTATGCCACCGGGAAATTCAGAGGAATGTTGATGGATCGAAAGGAAATTGAAAGCAAGGCGAAGAATAAATTGATTCTGGGACCTAAGTAAAATTTTGATTTTTTATCTCAACTTCAAGTTGCTTGCTATACCCACAGACAGTCCATTTGAAATGCATGATCCGAGCATAGGCAACCGAATGACATTGTTTATTCGAATTAATTTGAGCGATTTACAAAATGATTATGTTCATTTGTGGCAGCCGTCCGATTGTGGATGGTTAAAAAGAAGTTAAAGTTATTGATTGGGTATTATTCAGACTGCCAGTCAATATTCAATGTCAATAATGATTAACTGTTAACGAACAACTTTCACCACGCTGATGATTCACAAGTTTAAATCTGTATTCTCTTCAGAGCCCCAGCTCTTCACAGCACCAGGCCGTATCAATCTCATTGGTGAGCACACCGATTATAACGAAGGCTTTGTGATGCCGGCTGCAATCGACAAGCATTTTGAATTTGCAGTAGCCAAAAACGGAACCGACACATTTAATATTCTTGCCGTTGATTTGAATGAGAAAATTTCTTTTTCAATAAACGAATTGCATTCAGGCACCGACTGGCAAAATTACCTGATGGGTGTGATCGATGGGTTTGTACGAAGAGGTAAGAATATTTCGGGGGTGGATGTTGTTTTTGGAAGTAATATCCCGGCAGGAGCCGGGCTTTCGTCTTCAGCGGCATTGTGTAGCGGTTTTGGTTTTGCGTTGAACACTTTGTTCGCCTGTGGGCTTCAAAAAATTGATCTTGCGCTGATCGCACAAGAATCGGAGCATCGTTTTGTTGGGACCAAGTGCGGCATTATGGATATGTATGCAAGTTTGTTTTCACAACAAGGTTCTGTGATGCTGCTTGACTGCCGCACCAATCGGCATGAATATCTCCCAGTGCATTTTGAAGACTTCGAAATTATTTTAATTGATACAAAAGTAAAACACTCGTTAGCTTCGTCCGGGTATAACGTCAGGAGAAAGTCATGTGAAGAAGGAGTAAGAGTTATCCAAAAAAAATATCCAGCCGTACACTCGTTACGAGATGTTAATTTTTCAATGCTGGAAGCTGTTCAAGCTGAGTTGTCAAAGGAGACATACAAGCGATGTTTTTATGTTGTGGGCGAAATCGACCGCACACGTAAAGCCGCGCAGTTATTGAAGGCTGGAGATAATGAGGCATTCGGGAAGCTTATGTACGATACGCACTGGGGACTCAGCCAAGACTATGAAGTAAGCTGCGAGGAATCAGATTGGCTGGTGAAATTTGCTGATCAAAATAAGGTAACAGGGGCCCGGCAAATGGGTGGAGGCTTTGGTGGTTGCACGATCAACCTCATTCACAAAGACAAAAAAACATCCTTCCTTGAAAAAGTTCGCGAAGAATTCTTTGCTGTTTTCAAAAAAGAAACTGATTTTTATTCAGTTAAACTTTCTGATGGCGTTCATTCAGGAATTTAAAACTACTATTTAAGTCAACCTAACCTCGTCCTAACTCGCATGCAAACCTCCGACTACATCGTCTTTCTGTTCTACTTTATCATTGTTTCGATATATGGTTATTGGATCTATAATCGCAAAAAGAAACTACAGGCGGACTCTAAAGATTTCTTTCTAGCAGAAGGTTCTCTTACGTGGTGGGCAATTGGTGCTTCGCTGATTGCTTCCAATATCTCTGCAGAGCAGATGATTGGTATGGCTGGCAATGGCTTCAAAATGGGTTTGGCAATTTCCGCTTATGAGTGGATGGCAGCCGCCACATTACTCATTGTTGCGATTTTCTTTTTGCCGATTTACTTGAAAAATAAAATTTATACAATGCCTCAGTTCTTGCGCCAGCGTTACAGCGAGCGTGTGAGTATGATTATGGCGATCTTCTGGCTTTCGCTTTACATTATTGTTAATCTAACTTCCATCTTGTTCCTGGGTGCATTGGCAGTGAGTAGCGTATCAGGTATCAGCTTTACTCTGTGCATGATTTTCCTTGCAGGCTTTGCCATCATCATTACGCTGGGTGGAATGAAAGTAATTGGTTATACGGATGTGATTCAGGTTTTCTTTCTGGTTTTAGGCGGCTTGGCAACCACTTACCTTGCTTTGAATCTGGTGGCTGAAAAATTTGGAGACGTTGGTGTAATGAGTGGGCTGAGTCACCTGATGGGCGAAGCAGGTGATCACTTTGATATGATCTTTGAGCAGTCGAACCCAAACTATATAAGTTTGCCGGGCCTTACCGTTTTGTTCGGTGCGATGTGGGTGGTGAATTTGAATTATTGGGGTTGTAATCAATATATCACGCAGCGTGCGCTGGGTGCCGATTTGCCAACTGCTCGCAATGGATTACTATTTGCAGCATTCTTAAAGCTTCTTATGCCGGTGATTGTGGTAATTCCAGGAATTGCAGCATACGTATTGTACAAACAAGGAATGTTTCAGACGGAAATGCTTAGAAATGGGGAGTTGCTACAAGACAACGCTTACCCTGTACTGCTGAATTTATTGCCTACCGGATTGAAAGGTTTGTCTTTTGCAGCATTAACAGCAGCTGTGGTGGCATCCCTTGCTGGAAAAGCAAATAGTATCTCAACGATTTTCACATTGGATATTTATAAGCATTCGATTAACAAGGCAGCTACCGAAAAGAATTTGGTGTGGGTAGGAAGACTTACTGTGGTAGCTGCAATGGTGATTGCAGTTGTTATTGCTCCACTTTTGGGTATTGATAAAAAAGGTGGTTTTGAATTTATTCAGGAATATACCGGTTTTGTGTCTCCCGGTATCTTCGCCATGTTTATTATGGGTTTCTTCTGGAAAAGAACTACTGCCAATGCTGCTATGTTCGCCATTTGGGCGGATTTATTTTGTCGGTAATATTTAAGGTAATGCCTGGCTTTGTAGATCTCTCTTTTCTTCAGCCCCTTGGTTTTGCAACCTTAAATCCTGGTTCTGGATTGGTTGAAATTCCATTCCTGGACCGCATGGGTTTTGTGTTTATCATCTGCGTTTTGGTTATGATTATTATCAGTTTGCAATCGCCTCAGCCCAAGGATTCGCTGCAAGTTGATTTCAGTATGTTTAAGACTTCACGCAGTTTTGCAGTTGGGGCGATGATTATCCTAGTCATTCTCGCTACTTTGTATATCAAATTTTGGTAAAAGAAGGTCATTTTTGGACGTTTTTTTAAAAACCTGTTCATGTAGGTTTTTGGCGGTTTTGCAAATATAAACTACTGCAGGGGTTCATACTTTTACTGGATTAAAGGGGAGCTCCCAAAGCTATGCGCAGACTCGCATTTCTATTTATTTTTTTTAGCACTATTTCGTTTGGTCAACAGCGTATCGATAGCCTGGAAAGAAAGATATTGTCTGCCCCGAACGATTCAGTCAAAGTTATTTTCTTAAATGAATTGGTTGCTTCTATTCGCGAAAATGACAACCAAAGATCCCTAGATCTTTCCCTTGAAGCCGAAGAACTCGCCCAAAAGGCGGGTTTCAAAATGGGGTGGGCTATGG
>CAZNCO010000021.1:0-16948 GCA_964571345.1 uncultured Ohtaekwangia sp. | reverse complement strand
GGCTTGAACGGTGACTTCATTCAAAACTTTTGCGGTGTCAGTGTTTTGTGCAACCGCTAGCGCAGCAACAAAATTGAAGCAGAGGAGTAATTTTAATTTCATCAACTTTTTTAGCAAACGGACTTGATCACTTCTTCAACGGAACGGGTGTTCTCAAAAAATTCCAGCAGCCGTAGCATCACCCGGTCTACCAAAGTATCCGGGCAGCTTGCCCCGCTGGTTAGAACAATTTTCACAACAGGCTTTTTCGGAAGAAAATTCTCACTCACCTTTTTCTCTTTGGAGTGATAATCGAAATGACGGATTTCAGTTTTCGATAGAATCTCTTTTTCAGAATTGATAAAATAAGTGGGGAACTTTTGCTCGCACAATTCTACAATGTGTGAAGTGTTGGAACTGTTGTATCCGCCTACCACGATGGCAAAGTCAGCATCGGTTTTTAGCAATTCATAGGTTGCATCCTGATTGTCGTTGGTGGCGTAACACAATGTGTCGCGTGCATCAGCAAAGTGATCTTTGATTTTTTCTTCGCCATATTTTGTGATCATCACATTTCTGAAATAATCAGCAATGGCTTGTGTTTCGGTGGCGAGCATCGTGGTTTGATTTACTACGCCAACCCGTAGCAAATTTTTTTCAACATCGAAGCCATTCGAAAACCTACCGTCAAATTCTTTGTAGAATTCTTCTGAAGATTTCTCGCCTGTTACATATTTCGCCAACGCGATCGAATCACGCATGTCTTTCACAATCACGGATGGACCATGATGAGCGCTGTGTGAAAAAGTCGCTTTCGTTTCTTCGTGTTTGGGCTTTCCATGAATGATCACCGTATAATTTTCTTTGCCGAGTTTCTCTGCGCGGTTCCATACTTTCTCAACAAACGGACACGTGGTGTTGTACTTCTGGACCTCGACACTCTTGTCAAGCAGGAAATTTTCAATTTCCAACGTAGTGCCGAAGGCAGGAATGATCACGACATCTTCCGGTTTTATGTTGTCCCATGGAATAAACTGCGTACCATCCGTATCCAGAATAAATTCAATACCGCGACTTTGCAGATCAGCATTTACCTCCTGGTTGTGAATCATCTGACTCAACAGATAGACCTTCTTGTCTTGATTTTCCTCCAGGGCTTTGTAGCTGATCTCAATCGCATTTTCCACACCATAGCAAAAGCCAAAATGCCGCGCAAGTATAAACTGCACGGGGCCATAATCTAATACAGTGGGTGCAAAGTCCTGCTTGCGCAAATCTTTTACTCTGCGTTGCTCCTTCACTTTGCCTGTGATGGAAGAACGATAATAAGCGGGTATGTCAAACTTTTTGATAGCGAAAGAATTTTAAAACGTAAAGGTAATCGTCCGTGCGGAATAACAGGAATGGCCGTTGGATTGTTCTGCGTTTTCGAGGTGCTGAGACTGCTAAAGGTATTCACTCGCTACACGCGCAAGCCCTCGTTGTGAAAGGATCCGGCACGATACCCAGCGCAAACCCGAAACGGTAATGGGGACAGTTTTCAAGAACGAAATTGATGCCGGGAAGCAAACCCGGAATTTCTACACGCGCACTGCCGTGCTCGCGCGAAGGACCACCCCTTGGGACGCACAGGTAAATTGGAGTTCAGATTTTAGTGTTGCCATAGGAGTGGGTTAAGTATAGTTTAAGCATAACGAAAGCCTGTCAAAGCCATGACAAAGGCATGTGATACCCAGGGAGCTCGCGGACACCCCCAAAGGTGATGCCGTAGATATCCCTTGGTTATATAGGCACGGGATAACCACGGCTCACCCTCGGGTCAACCACGAGATATCCTCGGGACATCCCTACTTTTGACCAGCTTCCACCCATAATACCCCCGAAAAGGAGCTTTACGCTACCTCGACTTCAAGATTTATTTTCAGAACGCTGTTTTTAATTTAAAAGCGAGGCGCCCGATCGAATTAGAAAAATGAAAAGAAAAATGATTTACCTATGAGCGTTCCTCACGGAGGATTTTTTCGTCAGTTCGGGAAAAACTGGGCTCGCATGGCCAGCTGCAGACCACCATCAAGATAGGCAGACGAAAGCTATAAGCATGTTTACCCAAAGAAGAAACCACTGTTGATCCACCAACAACAATAACTTATCTTTCACCCTGAACAAACTACTGCTCATGAACGAAAATTCTTTTCACTCGCGCATCGATTTAAGTTTACTCAACCAAAAGCTGGCAGACATCCGCCAGGAAATAAATAAAGTGATCGTAGGCCAGGACGAAATGGTGACACTGCTGATCACTGCCATCATGGCCGATGGGCACGTGCTCATAGAAGGTGTGCCGGGGGTAGCCAAGACACTCACCGCTAAACTGCTTTCAAAAATAATTTCAGCAGATTTTTCGCGCATTCAGTTTACTCCTGATTTAATGCCTTCGGATGTGCTGGGAACGTCTGTGTTCAACTTGAAAACCTCTGAGTTTGAATTTAAGTCGGGGCCAATCTTTTCGAATATTGTTTTGATTGATGAGATCAATCGCGCCCCAGCGAAAACACAAGCGGCACTCTTTGAAGTAATGGAAGAAAGGCAAGTGACGGTGGACGGCCACACCCACAAAATGAAAAGTCCTTACCTGGTGGTAGCTACACAAAACCCAATTGAGCAGGAAGGAACGTATCGTCTGCCAGAAGCACAGCTGGACCGTTTTCTTTTCAAGATTATTGTAAACTATCCAACCCTCGATCAGGAGTTGGGAATTTTATCCCTACATCATGGGCGGCAAGGTGCAACAGCCTTTGGCGAAGTAAATGCCGTGTTAAGTCCTGAAGAGATTCGTTCCATCCGCGCCTTTGCTCAGCAAGTGCACGTGGAAGAAAACCTAATGAAATATATAGCACAGATCATTCACGAAACGCGTAGCAACCCAATGCTATTTTTGGGGGCCTCTCCGCGAGCTTCTATCGCAGTGCTAAACAGCGCCAAAGCATATGCCCTTATTCACGGTCGTGACTTCGTGAGCCCTGAGGACATCAAGGCTATGGCGCTGCCAGTGCTCCGTCACAGAATAATTCTTAGCCCTGAAAAAGAAATGGAAGGAACCAGGGCCGATGACGTAGTGAAACAGATCATCAACAAGATTGAAGTGCCACGCTGATTAGAAAAAGGGGTGATTAAACTTTTTAAAAGTCTCTTTCTTACCAACCGCCTATTTACTGCTTTGGCAGGAATAGCCGTGCTCTTTGTGATTTCTTTTTTCTGGCCGGGGCTGATCATTGTGCCGAAGATTTTATTTTGGCTTTTGATAGGCCTTGTTTTAACAGATCTGCTGCTGCTCTATCGCGTAAAGACGGGCCTCAGCGCTGAGCGAAAGCTGGCCGATAAACTTTCCAATGGCGATGAAAACGAAATTCTGCTGCTCATCAGAAATTTTTATTCTTACCCGGTGTCGCTGAAAATATATGATGAAACTCCGCACCAGTTTCAGCGCAGAGATGTTGAGTTTCGGCTTGAGATGAAGCCCGGAGAAGAAAAGACGATTCAATATTTTTTAAGACCTGTAAAGCGAGGCGAATATTCTTTCGGTTCTGTAAACATCCTGGCCAGCACGCCTTTGAAATTATTGAAAAGAAGGTTCCGGTTTTCCTCTGATAAAATGGTGCCTGTGTACCCTTCGTATTTGCAAATGCGCAAATATGAATTGATCGCGATTCATCATCGGCTCACCGAAACAGGCGTGAAAAAGATCAGGCGCATTGGCCACAACCAGGAGTTTGAACTAATCAAAGAATATGTGCAAGGCGATGACTTTCGCACCGTGAACTGGAAAGCCACCGCACGCAAGTCGCGATTGATGGTAAATCAGTTTCAGGATGAACGCTCGCAGCAAGTGTATTCATTGATCGACAAAAGTCGCGTGATGCAAATGCCCTTTAAAGGAATGAGTTTACTCGATTATGCAATCAACACGTGTTTGACCATTTCAAACATCGCCATCAAAAAGTATGATAAAGCCGGGCTTATCACCTTTCAGGATAAAGTGAACAGCATTCTGCCAGCCGGGAGACTGAATAATCAAATGAATGCTATCCAGGAAGCTTTGTATCGACAGAAGACAGCTTACCTCGAAAGCTATTTCTCCAGCTTATATGCGACTGTACGAAAAGACATAACTCTCCGAAGCTTGTTATTATTATTTACCAATTTTGAAAGTATCTATGGGTTGCAGCGGCAACTGCCTTATCTGATTAATATGAACCGGCAACATCTACTGGTAGTTATTTTTTTTGAAAACTCAGAAATTAAAAGTGTGTTAGATAAAAAGACTAACGACCTCAAAGAAATATACTTGCAAGCCGTGGCCGGCCAATTTGATTATGAAAAGAAGCTGATCATAAAAGAACTAGGCAAGTATGGAATTCATGCTATTCTTACAGCCCCAGAAAACCTGACCGTAAATACCATTAATAAGTATTTAGAATTGAAAGCCCGAAACTTAATCTGAGCGGCAACGCAATTTTAGGTATCAATCGACAGATTACCTTTTTCTGTTTGAACAGGATTTATTTATGTTGCAAAAACAGTATTTTTATTTCTTATATAAATGTGATCGTATGCATTTCAGAAAAATAGTGGCCGTTGTGGTTGGGTTGTTTGTGGTAACACACGTGGCTGCGCAGACGATAAGCCCAAAAATGGAGAGGATGGTTGCAAAGACCGGAACTGTTTGTTATGGATTAAATAAAAACGCGAATACTGAAATTAGTGCACCGGCAGAATATCTTGCCTGGAAAAAAAATCCAGGGGCACGTATAAAGACCGCCAATATTATAGTGGAGTATGTCGGATTCACAGATCAGGCAAAAGCAGCCTTTCAAGCAGCAGTAGATATCTGGTCAACTTTAATTTACTCTTCTGTTCCGATTCGCATACATGCCGAATGGACTTCGCTTGCATCTGGTGTATTGGGGTCTGCCACTCCCTACACTTTTTACAGAAATTTTCCAGGAGCCCAACGTGACGGAGTCTGGTATCCCATTGCATTGGCTGAAAAAGTTGCCAACAAAGAGTTGAATCCGAGTACTGAGCCAGATATTTGGGCATCGTTTAATAGCGATCAAACCGCGTGGTACTATGGCTCTGGTTCAATCCTCAACAAATACGATTTAACATCCGTGGTTTTGCATGAGATCGGCCACGGATTAGGCATCACACATTCATACGAAGTAAGTAGTGGATCGGGGCAGATTCAAAGTTTCTTCGGGCTGCCAGTTGTCTACGAAAGTTTCCTACAGAACGGTTCGGGACAAAACCTGATCGAGTCATTTGCATCACCCTCCACGGCATTAGGAAATCAAATAGTGGGAGGCAATCTTCTTTTTAAATCGCCTTTGGTTAGCAGCCTCACAAGCGCACTTGTTAAAATTTATGCACCCTCAACCTATAGTGCAGGATCTAGCATCGCACACCTGGATGAAACTTCTTATCCCGCAGGAAACCAAAATTCGCTGATGACTCCTTTTTTCGAGGCCGCGGAAGTCAATCACAATCCAGGGCCTCTGGTAATGGCCATGCTAAAAGATATGGGTTGGAATAGCGTCTTCATCAATCACACTCCACTTGCAAATACAGAAAATGTTAGTTCTGGATACAGTGTTACCTGCCAGATAGTTGCTGATACCAGCTACAATGCAAGCTCCCTAAAGCTTAGTTATTCAATCGGCACGGGCGCATTAAATACCTTATCGATGACTCCTACAGGAAATCCAAATGAATTTACTGCAACGTTGCCTCAGCCGATAGATGGAACTGCTCAAACAACTTATTACTATTTCATTTCTTTAAGCGATAACCTGGCACGTCCTTTCTCGTTACCAGGAAAACTATGGACACAAGGGTCAACGACTCACACGGATATTGTTAATTCTTTCACGGCTGGCCCCGACCACACGCCTCCACACATCACACACACTCCCGTAGGATTTATAAAAGCAACCGATACCCAACTGAACGTAACAGCTGTGCTAACCGATAACATAGGCATACAAGGTGGTGTAGTTCAATATCAAATCAACGGCACACCACAACCGGATATAGCGATGACAAACACATCGGATTCAACCTATACAGCAACCATCAGTTCCACGTTTGCCGATGGCGATGTGATTCAGTATCGCATTACTGCAACGGATAGTTCTGTTGCTAAAAACGTGGCGTATGCGCCAACCTCTTCTACTTTTTATTCCGTGAATGTTGTGGGCCTCTCGGCAACACAAGATAGTTACTCCAATAATTTTAACACGGCCACCAGCGACTTCTTTGGCGATGCCTTATTCAGCATCTCTACTCCAACTGGATTTGCGGATGGAAGTATAAACACCGCTCACCCTTACCCCGCATCTAATCCAAAGGATAGCATCAGCTATGTATATGAATTAAGGGTCCCCATCAAATTAAAAGCAAGTGGGTCTGCAACATTAAAGTATGATGAAATCGTTTTGGTAGAACCTGGCAATGCAGGCTCAACCTGGCCTGACCCGAGCAATTTCTTTGATTATGTAATCGTGGAGGGATCGAAAGATGGTGGAACCACATGGAGAAAATTGATTAATGGATATGATTGCCGCGATCAATCCATTTGGTTTACAAAATGGAACAGTAGTTTGGATGCCAATAGCAATTCACTTGCGGTTGGAGATCCAACATTGTACAGAACAAAAACCATCGACATGCTGAAGACCGGATACTTTGCACAAGGAGATGTTATTGTAATCCGCTTTCGCTTGATGTCCGATCAGCTGGCATATGGCTGGGGATGGTCCATTGACAATTTAAAAATTCAGATTGATGAAACTCCTCCTACCATTAACCATGATCAGGTAGATTTTGTGTATTATAAATCGCCAAGTTTTGATTTAACGGTAAAAGCAACGGACGCAAGTGGTGTTAAGAACCTTTCCATTGATTACATGGTAAACAACAACAATGCAACACTTACTAATCAATCGTTCACGCTATTGCTTAATATAAATCAATACACTTTAACTTTGGGCATGGCCACCGCGAACTTTAGTGAGCCAGATGAAATTGAATATCGAATCAACGCCACTGATAGTGCGGGCAACAGCGTAAGTTTTCCAGCTTCCGGCTTTTTTAAGATTGCTGTCTTAAACTTTAAAAATGGTGTAACAACTTATACCTCGGATTTTAATTCAGCAAATACAGATTTTGTTGGTAATTTTTTAAGTATTACCACTCCGTCCGGCTTCTCAAGCGCGGGAATCAACACTACCCATCCGTATACAAATGGTTTTGGTATAAACAATACCAGCAACTACAACTACATTTTGAAGAAGCCCATCGTAATAAGCAGCACGAATCCGAAAATTTTATTTAGAGAAATTGTGATAGCAGAATTTACGGGAACGAATGTTAAAGACTATGTTGTGATAGAGGGTAGCAAAGACAAAGGCGCCACTTGGCATGCCCTTGTAAGCCCATATTCTTCGAACGGAACCCCGGTGTGGCAAAATGCCTACAATGCAAAATCGAATGGAGCCGAGTCGATGTTTAAAGTACGAGAAATAGACCTTACTAAAAGCGGTGATTTCGTGGCGGGCGACTCAGTTGTTTTGCGTTTCCGGATGTATGCTGATGCCGCTAACAATGGTTGGGGTTGGGCCATTGATGATCTTAGCATTCAAGGTCCAATCACAGCGGTAGAGGAATTGCAGAATCAAGTGGCCGTATATCCTAATCCTGTTTCATCAGAATATTTAAATATTGCATTACCTGGCGGCATAAAAAGTTCGTCTTTTGAAATGGTAAATACATTAGGTCAGCGAATGCTTGCCAATGAACTCGACAGCGAAATACAAAGTCATCAGATCTTCGTTGGCAATCTGCAAGGTGGCGTGTACCTGGTTAAGATAAATATTGATGAACACGTGGTGACGAAAAAGATTGTAGTAGCCCGCTAGCGCTATCTCTTGATAATTCTAAACTCCACCCTACGGTTGAGTTTGCGGTCTTCGTCTGTATTGCCCAACGAAATTGGTTTGGTGGCCCCAAACCCTTTTCCAGAAATGCGGCTTCCACTAATGCCATGATCAATCAAATATTTTTTTACAGACTCTACCCGGTTCTCTGAAAGTTGCTGAAGAACTACTGGCTTACCAAGGTTATCCGTATGTCCTTCCAATTCAATAAAGATCGCTGTGTTTTCCTTTAGGATTGAAACAAGACGATCCAATTCTGGAAAAGAAGCGGGCTTGAGTGTCGGCTGACCTGGATCAAAGAACACGTTGTTCAACTTCACAGTTTCTCCGATCTCAATGGGAACCATCACCAAGTCTTTATTCACCTCGCTGTATTTGGCCGTCTCTTTCAGATCAAGGTTTTCATGAACTGAATAAAATCCTTTGGTGGAGGCACGAACGCCATAGTGAAAACCAAACAGAAGAATAATCTGATAAGCTCCTGTGTTTGGGTCTGTCCGCGCTTCTCCCATGTCAGTACCTTTCTCTAGATTTTCAAAATGAACCGATGCCGCCAATGGCGCATTGGTTTTTGAGGAGAGTACTTTGCCTTTTACCAGTGTTACACTTTTTGGACGTACCGCGTCATGCAGTCGAATTCTAAATATATCAGCCTTGCCAAAACCTTTATCATAGCTAACAAAGTAAGCGTAGTCACCCGAAGCAGGCACAGTGTAATATGCATCAAAATAAGGAGAGTTTACTCCAGGGCCAAGGTTTACAGGCGAACCCCAATCCGTCCAGCTATCACCGTTTTTCCGTGCAACAAAAATATCCTGATCGCCATAGCCCGGTCTTCCATTGGAAGAAAAATAAAGTGTCTTACCATCCGAAGATAGGAACGGAGATGTTTCTTCTCCGTTTGTGTTGATTACTTTTCCCAAATTGATGGGAGCCAACCATCTATCATTTTCTTTCAGGCACACATACAAGTCTCCATCTTCCCTTTTCGTATCGTAATAAACGTTTGACTTAAGCTTCGCACTGAAAATAACTGCTCTTCCATCAGCAGAAAGGCTTGCTACAAAGTGATCAAGCTCGTTTTTAAAAGTGAGGCCAAGTTTTTCCAGCTCAGACCATCCCGTTTCTGATCGGTGGCGCATCATCAACTGATTGTCTTCATCAAACATCAATGTGTTGTTATCAGCACTTACTGCAAGCAAATTATCGGTACCCGTAGTGTTAACTGCGCGGCCCATATTTTTGGCTTTCGTCCATGCACCGTTTATCCATTGACTTACATATACATCTTCATCATCTTCTTTTCCTCCCGTATTTTCAGATACATTTTGTCTCGCAAATAAAAGCGTTTTACCATCGGTGGAAATGACAGGACCAAGTTCGTCCTCTGCCGTATTAATGTTTGCACCAAGGTTTTCTTTTTTATCAGGGGAGGGTGTGACAGGCAATTCAATTTTTTGATCTTGTAAAAAAGAAAAATTATCAACTGTCAGTTTCATTTCAGTAAACACAATTGCTCCGTTGCTAAAACCAAATCCAACAGCAGGTTTGCGTTCATCTACCTTGGTGCCGTTGATAAAGAAATTTAATACACCACTTTTGGACTCCACTTTCAGCGTGTTAACATTTCCAAGAGGAAGAATAGCATCGCTTTGCTTCCAGGTCTTAAGTTTCTGCGGATCTCCACTAAAGATCGCGTAGTCCCCGCGCGATGAAATCATAAAGAGATTAAATTCTTCCTTACCTGAGCACCAGGTGAGGCCAAAGCCATTATCATCGCGGCCACCAAGCTGTTTGAAGTCTGCTGAAAGAATGAAATCTTTTTGAAGGTCAACAAAGAAAGTCAACAAAGATTCATCGCCCTCTTCGGTTGAATTAATCAAGTATGCGTCATTCGAAAAACTCTTTGTATCATCTTCTGCCCATCCATAATGATTAGAGGAAAAATCCTCTTGAATAATAGGTGCCTGACTTTTACCAATCCAAGAAATAAGCAAGAAGACAAGAGCTAACCTCATAGGAACCAATATTTTTATTCTAAAATAATAAATAAGTGGCTGCAAAGAAACGCGGATCAATCAACAGAAAATCAGGCAGGCTTCATCCATTCGTAAACAGTGTAATGCTCACCATTCATGCCAAGCCCTTCATATACTTTTTGTGCCGCCCGATTGGTCTTATCTACATACAAGCGAATGCCTCTCAAGTCTTCGCTTTCCTCTGTCATCTTGCGAATGAATTCATACATCATTTTGTAAACTCCGCGCCCACGGAAAAGTTTTTCTACATAAACGGACTGAATCCATAGCACAGTTCCATTGCGCCAATCGCTCCATTCAAAGGTTGTCATCAGGCACCCTATTGGTTCATCGTTTTCTACGGCCACGTAATATTTTCCTTTCGTAGGATCTTTGAAAAGCCGGTGGATGCCTTGTGTAAGTGCACTAATTTCAAGCGTAATATTTTCTGTTTCCAAAGCCATCTTCAATTGAAAGTCGATCAAAAACGGAATATCCTGAATAGTTGCTTCGCGCGTAAACATATTGTATTCTATAAATTTAAAATTATAAAGCCTGACGAATGTCTTCTATAATGTCTGAGGCTTCCTCTATGCCAATGGAGAGGCGCAAAAGTTTATCCGAAATGCCAGCCCTCTTTCGCTCTGCAGCTGTAAGTTTTGCATGAGACGTTTTTACAGGTTGCGATAAGGTAGATTCCACTCCACCCAGACTTACTGCCCTGCGAATGAGTTTTAATTTCTTGATAAATTTCTCAGGATCTCCTTTTATTTCGAACGAAAGCATTCCTCCAAAACCACCGGGCATTTGCTTTTTCGCAATGGCATAACCAGGATGTTCTTTTAGCCCTGGATAGTGTACTGCAGAAACACCTGATTGTGTTTGAAGAAATTTTGCGACAGCCATTGCATTTTTATTCTGCTGCTGCACGCGCAGTACAATTGTCTTCAAACTTCTTTCAACAAGATAGGCTGTGTGCGCATCCAGGCTTCCACCAAAGTGTAGTGCACTTGCTTTTATTTTCTCATTTAATTTTTTTGAAGTGATTACTACCCCACAGCACAAATCGCTATGACCACCAATGTATTTCGTTCCGCTGTGAGTAACGATGTCAATACCAAGATTAATGGGGTTTTGATTTACGGGCGATGCGAATGTATTATCAATGATGGTGAGGATGTTGTGCTTCCGGGCAATCTTTGCAACTCCTGCGATATCAGTGATTTTTAACAGTGGATTGGAGGGTGTTTCAATGAAAATGATTTTGGTGTTTGATTGAATTCCTTTTTCAAAAGTTTTCAAATCAGAAACATCGATCATCGAATGTTCAATACCATAGCGTTCAAGCTCATTAAGGGCTGCATGATGTGTGCCCCCGTACAGATCCTTTTGAAAAAGAACATGATCTCCAGCTTTCAAAAATGCAAAAAGAGAAGTCATGATCGCAGCCATGCCCGAGCTGAAGAGTAACCCATCTTCTCCATTCTCAAGTGCCGCAATTTTTTTTACAACTGCGGCCTGATTTGGAGTATTATAGTAACGAGGATATAACACTTCTGCATCATAGTCATAAGCAGAAGAGGTATAAATCGGATTGACGAGGCCACCGAATTGAGGATCACCAACAGAACCAATGTGAACGCTCTGGGTCAGTTTTGATTTTGAATGTTTCATTTAAAATATTGAGTGTTGGCAAAGATAAAGGCCGGACTGGAAGAAAAAACCTCTAAAACCTGATAAAAAACAAAGAGAGAGTGATGACCGGTAGTCTTTACGGGGAAAATCCCCAATGAAAATACGGGGAAAACCCCGTTGATTATGGTCGTCTACTTGTCCAACTTTCGCATCGTTCCTTGAGGAAGGGACAAAGGACGGTTTAGGGTAAATTATCTTTATTATGAAGGTACTGGTAGTTCATCGGCAGGAGAATGTGCTGCAAAGCATCAGGGGACAAATGAAGACCTGGTATATCAAATCATTTACAAGTGGTCTGGATGGCCTAATCGCCTCCAAGCTTGAAAATTTCGATTTGATACTTTGCGGACAAAACCTGCCGGTGGTTACCGGAATTGAATTGGTTCGGTCGATCCGAAATCTCAGCATGAACAAGAACACGCCTGTAATTCTTTTGGCGGAAGGAAATGAAACGCCCGAACATGAACGCATAATGAATGTGCTGCAAGCAAATCTTATGACTCTGGATGAGGTGGAGGAAATGAAAAACCTTATCTTAGAATAACAATCAGCACACTTTTGAACACAAGTTATCAGGCAGGACTTCTTTACTTTTCAAGGATGAAATCAGAAGAATTAAATTTTTGAAACTTACAGTTTTATCAGACCACGCCTGAGGCCTTCCAGCGCCATACCCGTACGGCTTTGGACCCTGAATTTTTGAAATAAAGTTTCCCTATACCCATCAACTGTGCGCTCACTCACGTTCATAATTTTGGAAATCTCTTTATAGGTAAGGTCGCTGCAAGACAAGCTCAGAAATTCTACTTCCTTATCAGATAATTGGACCTCTTCCGGCTTTTCACTTGCCAGAAGCATTTTTCGAAAGCCAATAATGCTTGCGTCAGAATTATAGTAGCCTTTTGCATACACTTCTTTCAAGGCGCGCTCCAGTTCATCGGGATGAGTGTCTTTAAATAAATAGGCGCAGCATCCACTTCTCAACATTTCTATTATAACAGACTCTTTATCATTCATCGATAATGCCACAAGCCTGATGTTAGGATGAGTTTCTTTCAGCCACTTGGCAGTTTGTATTCCATCCATCACGGGCATCGTGACATCCACAAGCATAATTTCTGGCAAAACGCTTGTCATCTTTAGTTTCTCCTGTAAATCCACGCCATTGCTGGCTTCTACGCACACCTCAAAGTCGGTGAAACTTTTAAGCAAAAGACTTAGTGACCTACTAAATAGGTGGTGGTCATCTACTATTCCAATGTTGATTTTACTCATATTATTCTTGCAAGATAGGCAATTCAATTTCTACTGACGTTCCAACGTTGCTTGAATGCCATTGAACTCGTCCGCCCATCACTTCTGCACGATGTTTAATGTTCATAATACCAAGCCCACCCTTGGCTGGATCAGTTGTGTTGAAGCCGATTCCGTCATCATTAATGGTAAGACGCAATTGCGAATTCCATTCCGAGACATCAATTTTTATTTTAGAAGGCTTACCATGTCTAAGGGCATTTTGAAATGCTTCTTGGGCAATTCTGAAAAGAAGCAGCTGCCGATCACCGCTTAGCGTTATTTGATCCGGATGATTAAATATCAATTGGGTATCCTGCGTTCCATTTACACTACCAATCTCTTCCTGAAAATTTTCTATGAAATTGAATTTCTCCAACCAATCCTTCGTCAAAGATCTATTTAACATTCTTATTTCATGAATGGCTTTCGAGAGGGTTTCGTCTGCAAGCTGAAGCGTGTCGGGCGATGATGGCATAGATCGCTCCGTGATGCCGATGAGCATCTTTGAGCTACTCAGTAACTGGCCGATATTATCATGTAAGTCTTTACTTAATTTCAAAAGCGTTTCTTCCTGGGCCTCAAGACGAGTTTTCAACAACTCTTTTTGAAACTGATTGGTCATTTCCCTTCGCTCAATGATATATAGCAGTTGTCGTTTCTGTTGGATCAGAAAAAAAATAATTATACCGATCGCGATCAATACGAACAAAAGAGAAGCCCCCATAACGATCATTGTTTCATGCGCAAGGCTATCCATATATCCGCTACTCAGCTGTTATTAAAGAACTCGAGAATACCAGAACGTTGTAAACGTACCGCAACACTGCAGGCTGCTTTGGTGCAATCCCTAACCTAGTTGTTAGATATTTATATGATTTCACTTCAATAACTTTTCTTGAATGTGGATTTCAAAAGTGGTGAAAAAATAGCTGTTAACCCAATGGGACTTTTCCGCGGCCAGGTGGGGAAAAATACCCTCCTTTTTTGGGAAAAACCCCGTTGACACTGCGGTGCTTCTCACGCGATTTTTGGAAAAATAACCAACCTATTTTTCTGAACTCAGCGCATACTGAGTTTCAAGATGATAACTGAACACAACTATGGCTCACAAAATTTCACGCTTCGGGTGGCTACCCGATTTACCTGATCAAAGAGATCTTATCTACACGGCACCAAGACAACTTTTGCGGAATTTGCCCGCTAAAGTAGACTTGCGCGACCTCTGCCCTCCAGTTCTTGATCAGTGTGAGCTGGGCAGTAGCTCTGCCAACGCTATTGGGGCCGCTTTTGAATTTGAAAACAAGAAGAGGCAAAAGCGGGAATTTTCCCCTTCTCGCCTTTTCATCTATTACAATAGTCGCTCAATGAGCAATACTGTGGGCAGCGACTGCGGCACCACTCTTCGAGATGGATTTAAAGCTGTTCAAAAGAAAGGCGCTTGCCCAGAAAATATGTGGCCGTATAAACCTGAGCGATTTGCCGACAAGCCTTTGCAAAGTTGTTTTACCGAGGCACTCAGACATCAACTAACTTCATATCACCGCATTCCGCGCAATCTTAACCAATTGAAGAGTTGTTTGGCTGAAGGTCATTCATTTATTTTCGGGTTCATCGCTTATGAATCATTTGAGAGTGAAGAGGTAGCGAAGAGCGGTAAAGTAAACATGCCTAAGAAATCAGAAGCTCCAATCGGTGGGCATGCTGTTATGGCCGTTGGGTATATCGAATCCAGCAAGCGTTTCATTGTTCGCAATAGTTGGGGTGCCGGATGGGGACAAAATGGATATTTCACAATTCCTTATGAGTATCTGCTGGATGAGAACCTGAGTGATGATTTTTGGACTATTAGGGTTGCTGAGAAGTCATCTGAAAAAAAGAAGGTCAACGGAAACAGTTTAGTTTTGAACGGCAACAAGCAAGGCCACGAAATAAAGAGCACTCCGGTTTATGCAACCAGTAATGGGAATGGTGTGTTGACTCAAACGTTTGGCTATCGTCTGAAAATGACGATCTGATTTAGGCCACTGAAACTAGAGAACCAATTGCTCAAACAAGTGCTGCAACATTTGTTTTGGATCGGTACATAAGCCAGGGTGCACGTGTGAAGTTTGAAGCATTGTGCTGCGCGCGGCTGTTAGCCATCGAAATCTCTCCGCTAAAGGCAGTTGGCCAATTGGGCCACTTCCTGGGGCGCCCGCGCAAATCTTCTCAAACGAGGAAATATATTCTTGCAACAACATCCTATCGATGTCAGGACAAAGAGCTTGCAGTCGCTGCTCGTTCAGTTGAATGCGTGCCTGCAAAAATTTTTGTTTGCTGCAGAGAAGAAGCACTCCGACATTGAGAAATTCTTCGCGCTCCACTTTGGGTACCACGCGGATCACAGCATATTCAAATAAGTGATTTTCTTGCATGGTTTGCTTCGTTTACAAAAAAATCAGCCTGCGCGATTCTGTTATTTAGAAATTGGGCATAAGCATTTCGATGCTCCTCAATACTTTGAAAAGATTCTTCAGCCAACCACTCGCCTGGTATGAGCGATACAATTCGAGCAATCTTTTCTTTTGTGAGCCGAGACGTAAAATTTGCGCTCACGTCATTTAATTCACTTGCAAGAGGAAGTAACACATGATCCTTTATCTTGGGAAAAGATTTTTTTTCTTGCCAGTCCTGCCACGAGTGATGAAAGTAAAGAGCTGCACCATGATCAATTAACCACAGTTCTTTATGCCACCAAAGCATGTTTGTATTTCTTACCGTTCGATCTACGTTCATTAGCAGCGCATCCAGCCACACAATTTGTGAGGCCAATCGAGCATCTAACTTAATTGCCACCGGATCAAACGTGATAGAGCCGGATAAATAATGTACTCCTAGATTCAGGCCAACGCTCGCCTTTAGCAAATCCTGAATTTCCTCATCGCCTTCAATCCTACCAAAGGCAACATCCAGATTTGCAAACACAATTTCCGGAACATTGAAGCCAAGAGCACGTGCAATTTCACCTCCTAGCAATTCTGCAATTAAAGCCTTGCGTCCCTGTCCTGCACCCCGAAATTTTAACACATATAAAAACTGATCATCTGCTTCAACGATAGCGGGCAATGAGCCACCTTCCCGCAAGGGAGTAACATAGCGCGTAACATTTACCGTGCGAAGTGCAGACATGCGGTAAAAATACGATTAAAAAGAAAACAGTTTAGTTCAAATGCTTTCTCTTATCAAGCTTCAGCACCTGATCCTTAGGCGGAGTAAGCCACTTCCAAAGCGAGCCGGATCATATCATCGGCATGCCTTTCCCTGTCATCTGCAGACGAAGCGGTGCCTGTGAGAATGTTGTCACTTACCGTGAGAAGAGCAATGCTTTCAATTTTGTAAAAGTTTGCCATGGCATAAAGTAGGCTTGTCTCCATATCCACTGCTAACACACCTTGGTGAATAAACGAATCATAGCGATACTTATCTTCGCTGTAAAAGAGATCGGTGCTCAAGAGTGTACCTTTTTTCAAATTGATATTTAATGAAGCTGCTATGCTCTCGGCCGTTTTAACCAGCTTTTCACTTGGCATAGCTCGCGGACTGTTTGAACTCAGAAAAGTTTGAACGGCTGCAGAATCTGTAAAAGCTTCCGAAGCAAGAATTACCTCACCCAATTTTAAATCCTTTTGAATGGCTCCGCACGTTCCTAATCGCATCACGCAGTTTACTTTGTAGGAATGAATTAGCTCATGCAGATACAAGGCTGTGCTTGGTATCCCAATACCCGTTCCTTGAATAGAAACTTTTTTGCCCTTATAGGTTCCGGTATATCCAAGCATGCCACGAATATGATTGTAACAAATTGGACTGACAAGCCACTTTTCTGCGTAGTGCTTTGCGCGAAGAGGATCGCCTGTGATGAAAACGGTTTGCGCGATATCACCAGGCTTTGCTTCGATATGAAGGCTCATGCGTTAAAATTTTGTT
>CAZNCO010000020.1:0-16958 GCA_964571345.1 uncultured Ohtaekwangia sp. | reverse complement strand
GAACTACTGAAGTGAAAGTTGAAGTGGTTGATGCTGGAAGTGGCACAGGTCAAACAATTCCAAAGATGGTTGAGCATGTGTCGGTAGAAGAAAAAGAATTTTATGATTTTAACATTTCAAAAATTTCTCCGCGCGGATTTGGCGCACAATTAGGCACCTATCAGGAATTGGCAAATCTGCTTCGCATCACTGACAATTTGAAAAAGGCTCATAAGAAAAAAGTGACCGTGCAGGTAAAAATCCTGAATGGTGTAAAATTTTATAGTCTTATTCTTGGTCCGTTCTCCAGCCGAGATAAGGCCGAAAGTTTTGTCAGTAATGTGAAAAGAGAATTTCCTGATTCCTTTGTGCTCGATTACTCAAAAGACTTAAAAAAATAAACCTGCTTTTGAAAAGGAAACTTGCTCAAAGCTAAGTAATCAACTTTCATTACATTTGATCGCAAGTCAAGATCTATAATTCACGTGCTCGAAATTCTTGGATACATTTTTTCTGTTTTCATTGGGGTGGTGCTTGGTTTGCTGGGAGGTGGCGGTTCAATCCTTTCAATTCCAATTTTAGTTTATCTTTTTCATGTAGAGCCAACGCTCGCCCAGGCATACTCTCTCTTCATTGTGGGAGTTACCAGCTTGGTGGGTGCCATCCCAAAGTATCGTGAGCAGCTCGTTAATCTAAAGACAGGTATTTTGTTTGGCATTCCTTCTATCGCCAGTATTTTCATCACGCGCAATCAAATTGTTCCGGCCATTCCGGATATTATTTTTTCCATTGGAAATATCAACATTACCAAACGAGAACTACAGCTTGGGTTACTCGCGGTGCTGATGGTACTTGCCTCGCTTCAATTGATAAGAGGAAGAAAAGAATCAAACTCCGACAAAGAAAATTTTCGCGTGTTTTTATTAATTATTGAAGGCATTCTGATCGGGTGCCTGACGGGGCTTGTTGGTGCCGGTGGCGGATTCTTAATTATTCCTGCATTGGTTTTCCTAACCGGACTTCCATTCAAAACAGTGGTGGGCACATCACTCTTTATTATTGCAATCAACTCGCTGATTGGTTTTGCTGGCGATGTTTTTCAACAAGCGATGGATTGGAAATTTCTGCTTATTATTTCTTCACTTGCGATCGCAGGAATTTTTATTGGCAATCTTTTTTCCAGAAGAATTACGTCTTTGTATTTGCGCAAAGCATTTGGCTGGTTTACGCTACTAATTGGCGCATCCATTCTCGTAGCCGAATTTTTCTAATGAATTACTAATCAGACCAAGTTAACACTACCTGCAAGGTTAGCGTTATTTGGAGGCTTCTTTTTGCTAAAGCATCCAAAATGTTCACCAGTAGCCAAATCGTTAGAACAATTCGTGAAACGGCCATTGTTTTAAATCACTCATTGGATGTCGATTTAATCCAAAATGTAGAACAGTATTCCCGCACATATGACATCGAAGTATTCACAGAATTCAAGCGAGATCTTGTTGAGGCAGGCAATAAAGTACGGATTCTGTTCATGGAGAATTCGCTTGATCCGAAGTCCTTTTGGCAATTTATGCAAGATTCTGAGACACCTGTTCTGGTATTCCGGAACAAGACTGAAATTACACCTTGCATTCTCTACCCTAATAAAAGTAAGTTTGATTGTATTGAGATTCGTCAAGACTCTACTTCAACCTCACAGCAAAACATCGAATCACTTAACCCATGGACAAACGAAAAAGGCGAGATCATTTTTTTTGCAATTTTTCATTATGAGAACCCATTGGGATCAACCGAAGAGGGCCAGGAGCTTAGCCCTGTCAGGAGACTTCTTCAATTATTAGCCACGGAAAGAAAGGAAATTTTATACATCCTTTTCTTCGCGATTGTTGTTGGTCTGGTGGGTCTTATTCTCCCGCTCGGAATTCAAACTACGGTTGAATTAGTTTCCGGTGGAGTTGTCTTCAGCTCAGTGTATGTAATGATCGGTCTCGTGATTGTCGGTGTGTTACTTTCTGGAGGATTGCAAATTGTTCAAATCAGTTTGGTTGAATTTCTGCAGCGTAGGATTTTTACCAAAGCAGCTTTTGAGTTCGCCTTTCGGATTCCCCGCATCCGCCTCGAGGCCATTACGAAAAGCCATGCGCCAGAATTGGTCAATCGGTTTTTTGATGTAATGAGTATTCAAAAAGGATTGCCCAAACTTTTAATTGATTTGTCTTCGTCTGTTATTCAAATACTCTTTGGGCTTATTCTCATTTCGCTATATCACCCCTTCTTTGTCTTCTTCGGGTTATTTCTAATGTTCATTCTCTTTCTAATCTTCTATTCTACCGGGCCTCGCGGATTAAAATCTTCACTATCGGAATCAAAATACAAATACAAAGTTGCCCACTGGTTTGAAGAATTGGCGCGAGCTATTCATTCCTTCAAATTGGCCGGCAACACAGAGTTGCCGCTTCGCAAAACAGATCATCACGTAAATAATTATTTGAAGAATCGTAAAATACACTTTGATACGCTTGTTCTTCAATTTGGATTTATCGTTCTGTTTAAAGCAGCAATAGTAGGCGGTCTTTTAATAATGGGAACCATCCTGGTGGTGAACAAGCAAATTACACTCGGCCAGTTTGTTGCTGCCGAAGTTATCATCATTCTTGTACTAAATGCCGTTGAGAAAATTATTATGTACATGGATGTTGTGTACGAATTGCTGACGGCTGTAGATAAAGTAGGGAACGTAACTGACCTAGCACTTGAAAAATCTGGTGGGCTTGATTTTCATCAAATTCCTGAAAAAGGTTTTTCGGTCACGTTAAAAAATCTCAAGTACAAATTTGATGGCGGCAATCAATATGTATTGGATGGACTTGATCTTGATATTCAGTCAGGCGAAAAAATTTGTCTGAGTGGGCCAAGCGGTGCAGGCAAAAGTACGGTCACTAATATTATTACAGGGCTTTATAATCAATTCGAAGGAGTTGCTGCGATAGATAAATATTCACTCCGCGACCTTGATCTTACACACCTCCGCGATTTCGTTGCAAAAAATATTTCAACAGAAGACTTGTTTGATGGTTCGCTATTAGAAAATATCACTGTTGGCAAACCTTCTGTCTCAGCAGAGCAAGCCATTCAGGCATTGGATCAGGTGGGTATCCTTGATGAAGTGAATGCGCTTCCGAATGGATTGGATACTCCTCTGGTAAGCGCTGGTAAAGGGCTCACAGAAACTTTTGTTCATCAGTTAATTGTCGCACGATGCCTGGCAGAGAAACCAAAACTTTTAGTGTTAAATGATTTCTTCTATTCCTTCACCAAAAGTGCAAAGCTGGATTTATTAAACAGAATTTTACAAGCCTGTAAAAATTGCACCGTGGTCTTTGTGTCGAATGATGCGATGATACAGAGTGCATGTGATCGCGTAGTTTGGATGGAGAAGGGAAAAATAAAAGCTATCGGTCCGTGGGAAAAAATCTCTAACCAGTAAAAGTGCGATGCTCAAAATATCAAAAGAATCCATTGAAAAATTAATCCCGCAGGAGAAGTTATATTCATTGCAATCTTTGGAGACACCCAAAGCAGGAAAGCTTTTAGCCAAGTGGATGGCCGGAGTTGGATTCATTTTTTTAGTGTTACTCTTCCTTCCGTGGCAGCAAAATATCCATGGGCCAGGTCATGTCACCGCGTTGTCTCCGGGTAATCGGCCTCAGACTGTAGAGACAACAATTGCCGGGCGAATCCAATTATGGAAAATAAATGAAGGTCAATTTGTAAGCAAAGGCGATACCATTGCCATCCTGGGCGAAGTGAAGGAAAAGTATTTCGACCCCAAAATGCTGGAACGTTTGCAACAAATCATTGTGTCAAAAGAGCAAAGTCTCACATCGAAAAAATTAAAGGCGAAAGCGCTTCTTCGGCAAATCAAAGCGTTAGAAGATGGAATGAAGATAAAAGTGGAGCAATCGAAAGCAAAGCTAGAGGCAGAACGTGTGCGCTTTCAGAACTCTAAGAATCAATACGAGAGAAACAAAAGACTTTTTGAAGCTGGCAATATCCCGTTAACAAAATTTCAAGACATAGAATACAAATACCAGGGTAGTGAAGCCGACTTTGTGAATGCAGAGATTGAAATTGATCGCGTAAAGTCTGAAGCCCTCGATAAAATCAATAAGGCTGAATCCGATTTGAATAACACCTTGGCGGAGCAATTTGACACACAAGCAGATCTTACCAAACTACGCAATGAACTTTCCAATATGGAAATCCGAAGTCAGCAGTACTTCATTTTAGCACCACAAAATGGTTATGTTGTGAAGGCAGCTCAGGCAGGCATTGGCGAAACAATAAAAGAGGGTGATCCTATTTGTAGCATCATGCCACAAAGCTCGGATGTAGCTGTTGAAATGCACGTGAAGGCTATGGATATTCCTCTTATCAGCAAAGGCAGAAAAGTGCGCATTGAGTTTGACGGATTCCCGGCTTTGCAATTCTCGGGTTGGCCTAGTATTTCAGTTGGCAGCTTCGGTGGCGTTGTAGAAGTGATTGATGTAGTGAACACGAAAGCCGGAGAGTTCCGAATTTTAGTTAAGCCAGATAGAGCAGATATACCCTGGCCAAAACAATTGCGTGTGGGGTCAGGTATTAAAGCTTGGGTGATGCTAGATAGTGTTCCAATCTGGTATGAGCTTTGGCGACAACTCAACGGCTTTCCTGCAAGTCTCTACAAAGAACCACTGGATGAAAAAATTAAAACGAAAGAGTAAAAGATGAGTCTCAAAAAAACTTATTTACAACTTCTCGTTCTGCTTCCCTTGCAATGTCTTTCGCAGGCTTCGATTGATTCGCTTTTCGTCTTGCCGGATTCCGTGAAAGCCTTTTCGCTTGATCATTTCTATTCTGCCATTCTGCAATTTCATCCTATCGTAAAACAAACTCAACTATTAAGTGAAACCGCAAAAGCAGAAATACGACTAGCACGTGGTGCCTTCGATCCGAAACTTGAGATGCGTTATAATAACAAAGATTTTAACGGGAAAGAATATTACTCAAAATGGGCTACTACTTTAACACTACCATCGTGGTTTCCGATTGATCCAAAAATTGGCTTTGAGCAAAACGCTGGATTATTTATTGACCCAGAAAATTCAGTACCTGCTTCAGATATGAACAAGCAGTTGTACACTGGACTTTCGTTACCCCTGGGTCGCGGATTATTTACGGATGATCGAAGAGCGACTTTAAAATCGGCAAAACTACTTGCGGAAATGGCTGAAGCAGAACAAATAAAATTAATCAATAAGATTCTTCTGGAAGGAGCAAAGGAATATTGGCAATGGTATTATTCTTACTACAATTATCGACTGCTCTTACAGAATACCTTTTTGGCTTCTGAGATTTTTAAACGAGTAAAATTAAATGCAACGCATGGGGAAGCTTCTGCAATCGATACCCTTCAGGCAAAAATTACATTTCAGCAGAGACTGGTTGAAAAACAAGAGGCTCATCTTGAATTTTTGAATAGCGGAATAAGAATTTCAAATTACTTATGGGCTGCGGATGGAAAAGCGGTTGTCTTATCATCACAAATTGCTCCTGTGCAGGAAACTGGTGATCGAGAAAAACTTGAGCTTTCAACTTTAGAAAACCTTAGAGAGCAGGCGAAACAAAATCATCCTGAACTTAAAAAATTGACCCTCAAACTCAGCCAATTAAAAATTGAGAGAAGACTTGCTGCCGAATATCTAAAACCACGCCTTGATCTGAATTATAATTTTTTAAATCAACCGCTCACTCCCCTCGGAGGCTTGAATTCCTTTGCCTTTGGCAATAATTATAAATGGGGATTAGATTTTTCTTTTCCAGTATTATTAAGAAAAGAACGGGCAAAGCTTGCGCAAACTAAAATTAAAATCACAGGCACGGAGTATGAAGTTTCTCAAACCGAGCGGGAAATCGTTAACCAGGTAAATACAACTTTTAACCAATTAAAGAATACAAATCTGATTCTTGATCAGCAACAAGAAATGGTAAGTAATTACGAGCGGATGCTTGCAGCAGAAATCCTTAACCTTGAAAATGGAGAGAGCGATTTGTTTAAAATAAATGTGCAGCAGGAAAAATTGATTCAAGCACAGGCGAAATTGTTAAAGCTTAAATCAGAATACGAAAAATTAAAAGCCCAATTGTATTGGGCAGCGGGTGTAAGCAATCTGAATTATCAAGAAGTTGCTAGCCCGTAATGGTTTTAATTAACTCTGCAGCAACTCGCTCCGCAGAGTTTAATGCGCCACTCACAGTGCCGGCTTCGCCACTAACATCTGTAGCTTCGCCAGCGAAGAAAACCTTATTTGGGATTGAAGTCGCCAAATCAATTCTATCCTGGTGAGTAAAACCTACTAGCGGAAATGAAATGCCGCCCTTGATATATTTTTCTTTGGTCCAGTCTTGAATAATCGCAATAGGCTCAAGTTCGATCGGATTCGCAGGATCAGTCGTATCTACAACCCTTCTGATAAATTGAGTAGCAAGGCCAGGTTCATTTCCGATGCCGGGAAAAAAAGAATCTAACTCATTAATAATTTGCTGAATCATTCCAGAACCCTGAGAAGATAATGCCTGTGCGGTAGGGCCATAGACTGTCAATGCCATCGATCTGTAATATTGGCTTCGATTATATCCCGAACTTAAATACTGAGGCACGGTTGTCCCGCCCCAGATAAACCCAGCCGATTCTCCCCAAAAGTTTTTCTTAAAGTCAATTAACATCCTCACACATGCATCCATTCCAATGCGCGTCATAGCAGATTGCATAACAGATGGAAGCGGAGGAGAAAAAGAAATATCTCCGGACTTCAGAACCGACAATGGCACTGTTACAATGACTTTATTCGCTGAATATTGCTTTCCGTTTGTATCTGTGATAACAATCGGATCGTTGTCTGCATTAATTGAAGCAACTGGCGTATTGAATTGAATTCTATTTACTGATTCGCTAAATCGGCCACCGATAATATTCTCCCACGGGTTTGCTTTTACAACAAATAGTTTTTTGTCGTGAGTGACTAATTTCGATTCGTCTGCTAAACCTTTTGCAGAAAGTTGCTCGTTGTACGATCCGTAAAAATTTGAAAGCTGCCCGTTAAGTAAAGGTTGTGCTCTCATACTTAAAGCAGCTGCATTTTGAACTGTAACATCGGCACCGGCATACGATGACAATGATGAAATGAAATTCTGAACAGCTGTAAAATCATTGTCTGCTTGCCATTCAACTTTGCTTTTAGGTTGGCCACCTAAAACATAGAGATTAGTTGCATCCGCCAGATCAACCGTGGGGATCTGAAGTACGCTTATTATTTTTCCCCAATTTGAATCTGAGCCCATTAAAATATCGGCACCCAATTCTACGGGAAAATCCGCAATACTTGGATCAGCTAAAATATTTGGAGTATTGTAAAAAGGATAATAAAGAGATTGCGTATTGAGATTGAACTGCCTGTACGAATCACTGAACGAACGAATCCGCCCTCCAAATCGGTTCGAAGCTTCAAGAATAAAAACATCGATGCCTTTCGATCTCAAAATATCAGCAGCATAGAGGCCCGCTGCGCCCGCACCAATCACTGCCACTCTCCCATTGTATCTGATTTGCGGCTGGTTACCCTCTGGCTTGCATGAAGAGAGCACCTGGGGCATTATCAATCCTGCCGAAAGGCCCAAACCTAGTTGCTTCAGAGCTGTTCTTCTTTTCACGGTAACAAGTCAACCCGAAAGATAATGATTTCGTTTATCGGGTTGAAACCATTTATCCTTGCTGGTTGCAAATTGTGAATCCGTTTTCTTTATTTTGACAAAAAATTGAAGATGAGGGTTACAAAAGACACTATTCACTTGGTAAAAAAGGTCTGTGTGATTGGCCCTGAGTGCACTGGAAAAACGGATCTGTCGCGATTTCTTAGTCAACATTTTCAGACTTCCTGGGTTGAAGAATATGCACGTGCATACATCAACAAATTGAATAGGCCGTATCAGCAATTTGACTTGACAAAAATTGCGCACGGCCAGTTGATGATGGAAGATGAATGGATTTACGATGCCAATAAAGTCCTTATTTGCGATACCAACCTTATCGTGATAAAAATCTGGAGCGAATTCAGGTTTGGAAATTGTGATGCCGAAATACTTCGCAAAATAGAAGAACGAAAGTATGACTTATACTTACTCACCTATATAGACATTCCTTGGCAGGAGGATCCTCAACGCGAGCACCCTGACAAGCGTGAACAACTTTGGCAAATCTACCGCGATGAATTGACCGCCACCGGAGTGCCTGTGGTGGAAATTTCGGGTTCGCGCGAAGAAAGACAAAACAAAGCAGTTGAAGCCATCACCAAAATACTTTAGTCATCAGCTCTATTAACAAATCAAATCCATACGCGGCACTTCAGGTGCGCGATTTCCGCTTGTTCATTCTCGCGCGACTCTTCATCACGCTTGCTGTAATGATCCAAGCCGTAGTAGTTGGCTGGCAAGTATATGAAATCACTCATGACCCACTATCTCTCGGGTTAATTGGACTGGCGGAAGCAATACCAGCTATCGCGGTGTCACTGTATGCGGGTCACCTCGCTGACGTAGTAGAGAGAAAAAAAATAATTCTTGTTTGTGTTGTCACGCTCTTGTTCTGTTCCATTGCTCTTCTATACTTCACAACTAATGCAGGTACTTTTATTCTTAGTGCAGGCGCAACACCAATTTACGTTGTCATTTTCGTAAGCGGAATTGCACGCGGATTCTTATCTCCCGCTAACTTTTCGTTCATGCCACAGCTGGTTGGTCGCGAATTATACCAGAATGCAATCACGTGGAATAGTACGATATGGGAAGGCGCTGCTGTAGGTGGTCCAATGATTGGAGGTTTAATCTATGGATTCTTTGGAATAACCGTTGCTTACACGGTTGATGCCGCGCTCGTGGTGGCCGGATTGGTTTGCTACTTCCTCATTGCCAATCGCGCGCTGCCCCCAGTGTCTGCCGAACAAAGCATTTGGGAAAAAATTACAGCAGGAATAAAATTTGTGTTTAATAATCAAATTATTCTCAGCGCCATTTCGCTCGATCTTTTCGCTGTTCTCTTCGGTGGAGCAGTTGCCCTTCTTCCCATTTTTGCTGACGAGATTTTGCACGTAGGTAAAATTGGTCTGGGATTTCTGCGATCAGCTCCGTCCATTGGTGCGGTGCTCACTGCAGTTTACATGACTCATCGTCCCATTCAAAAAAATATGGGAAGAATTTTACTTTGGTGTGTTGCCGGTTTCGGTTTTTGCATGATAGGATTTTGCTTCTCTACTTCCTTTTGGTTGTCGATGGCACTGTTAATTTTAAGCGGTGTCTTTGATTGCGTCAGCGTCATTGTACGAAGCACTTTGATTCACACACTCACACCTGAGAATATGAAAGGCCGTGTTTCTGCCGTCAATAGTATTTTCATCGGTTCATCTAATGAGATTGGTGCATTTGAATCGGGTGTTGCTGCTAAAATGTTGGGAGTTGTTCAATCTGTGGTGTTTGGCGGGTGCATGACCATTGCCGTTGTCTCTGTGACTGCATGGAAGGCTATTAAATTGAGGAGGCTGAATAAAGTAGAGTAATTACTTTCGATATCGTGGTGTACGAACCATCCTTTGCTTTTAGTGGCGTGGCGTTAGTGGTTTCTAAACTTTTTAACATCATTAAACCAAGTTCGAACAATCACATTTTTGTTTTTCGGATATTTCACTGAAAAAGCAATCCTGAATTTCATCGATTGATCAGGATTCATTGTTTTGATCCATTGCAAGCGGCCGCTTAAATTATCAACTGTGGCATTTGATATTTCAATCGGATCAACCACAATATCTGTCTCCTGCGAAACTGGAATCTGATCCTGAACTTTAATAGAGATTGGAATTCTTTTATTGTTCTTTATACTAATTTCATAAGCGAGACTTTCTGTTCTCTTTCCCCCGATAAGTTTATCTCCCGCTGTGTCCTCAAGCTTGGCCCGGCTTACGAGAATCTGATTGTCTCGGCCGAAAGAAAGTTCGAGTGTGTCAGACATTTGGCGAGCATTGATTTCTGATTCTCCGATATATGCGTTCCCGAAATAAACATTGGCAAGACCATCAATCAGGTTTAATCGCTTCCAACCTGTAACTTTTGCTATTAAAAAAGCACTGGCCTCTACTTTCGGAATAGCAAGATATTGATAAGTTGCATTGAGCGTTTCGTTAAGTACTTCAATGGTGTAGGGGTCAGCACCACTTAGTATCGAATAGTTTTTAGAAATTTCAAATGATGCGTTAAGGTCTTCTACTGATATCTCCTTCACATTGGCCTTAGATGCAGTGTCAGTTTTCATCATGCTGTTGTTCATTCTGTTTTGCAAAAAACCTTCATTGCCTTGAGACGAGTAATTCAAGGTCCAGGTAGTTAAAGACGGTCGTGAAGCGCTCAAGGTCGGATCAGCGGTTGATAACGTTAGTTTCACATCCTTCCAGTCAATGGCTGTTTCATTGACAATACGCGCCTTGTATTTCAATTTCACAGGGTTCGAAATATCTGTTGCGATAATGTCATAAGCCGGCTCCCAGCTTGCGTTATCAACAATATATCTCAAATCAATCTTAGCAGTTTGATCCGTTGGTGAATTTAAAATGATTACCAAAGCTTTTCGTTTAGTAATGATTCTCTCTTCGTCTCTAAGCTGAATTGCCTTTAAAGAATCCAGTACAACGTGTAAATTATCTGTCTCCTTGTGCAGCTGCATTAAGTTATTATTAATTTTTAACATTCGGTCGCGAAAAAAATCAGCTGCCTTTGATAATTCAATCAATGACACTCCCGCCTGTTGACCACCGATTGATTGGTTTGCCATCAACATTTTTCTCTCAACTTCAAAAGCATCAATTTGTATGGCGATGCCATCAATTTTATCTCTCATTTTTTGAATGGACATAATTGTTTTGGCCGCCTCAGGATTTACTTTCTTTAAATCTTCGTTGAGCTCTTTTGTTGTCACGGAAATAATCTCTGTCGATCCACCTACCGAAACCTGAACACTCCCCTCAAGCATAAAAGGAGAAATGCCGTCAATCACAACTTTTGTCTCTCCTCTCTTCACCAAAACATCTTCATTGGACCTTACTTCTGCTCCATTCAAATAAAGAGTAACCTCTTTTATGGATTGCGCGATGTGGATCGTCTTGTTCTCTTGCGAATTGCCTATTTCTACAATGAACATAAAAAGAGCGAATAAGATGATGCGTGGGTTCATACGTTAGGGTTTCGTTGGGTTATAATTACAAACTCAACGAAGACATTTATCAAAATCTTATCGGGGCTCTTAGTAAAATTTTCATTTGAATAAAATCGATTTGTGTTTGCTGAAAATCTAGTTACCTTAAAATGAGAAATCGAGAACTATGAAATCAAGACGATCCTTTCTTCAAAAATCAGTTGCTGCAATTGGAGGCTTTTCAATCATACCCTTTGCATCAAAAGCATTGGGCAATGATGTATCTGATGCGCTGCTCGAGTTAAACGAATTATCACCCCTGGAAGCTGCTACTGACGAAGATCTGTGGGCGCGCATTGCACAGGCATATACGGTTTCTCCGAATGTGTTGAATTTGAATAATGGAGGCGTAAGTCCTCAACCCAAGATAGTTCAAGATGCAGTAGATCGTTATTATCATTTAAGCAACGAAGGACCTGCTTATTATATGTGGCAAATTCTCGATAAAGGGAGAGAGCCTTTAAGAAGAAAACTTTCAGATCTTGCCGGAGTATCTGCAGAAGAAGTAGCAATCAATCGTAACACAACGGAAGCCCTTGGTACTTTCACTTGGGGCATTGATATGCAAAAAGGGGATGAGATTGTTATGACAAAACAAGATTATCCAAACATGATTCATGCATGGAAGCAACGCGAGCTTCGTGAAGGTGTAAAAATCAATTGGATCAATTTGAATTTACCGATCGACAATGATGAGGTTGTACTGAAAGCTTATATCGATGCAACAACATCCAAAACAAAAATCTGGCACATTACTCATTTGATGACGTGGACCGGCCAGATTATTCCAGCGGCAAAACTTTGTGCCGAGGCCAGGAAACGCGGAATTATTTCCATCGTAGATGCGGCTCACTCCTTTGCACATCTGGACTTCAAAGTTTCGGATCTCAACTGCGATTATTTTGGAACGAGTTTACACAAGTGGCTATGTGCTCCTTTCGGCACAGGGATGATGTACATTCGTAAAGAAAGAATTGAAAAAACATGGCCGCTGTTCCCTACTGATAAGCCACAAAGCGGAGACATACATAAATTTGAAGCCTTGGGCACTCGATCTTTCGCACCTGAGCAAGCGATTGGCCAGGCAATTGACTTTCATAACGCTATTGGGGCAAGACGCAAGCAAGAGCGCCTGCACTACTTAAAGAAATATTGGTGTGATGCGGTCTCAAAAAATCCACGGGTAAAACTTCATATTTCGCTGAAACCCGAATACTCGTGTGCCTTAGGAACATTTAGCATAGAGGGAATGGAAATCGGTGACATCAATAGCAAGCTTTTTACCGAACACCAAATTGTTACTTCTCCGATAAAATGGGAAAATGTAAACGCGGTGCGGGTTACGCCTCACGTTTACACTTCTACAAAAGATTTGGATCGGCTTATTGACGCTATTACCAAGATGGCGGCTTCTTAGCCTACCATTTCTACACTTCGCTTAATAAAGCTGGTAAGATCCGCACCCGTGAGCATGCTTTGCGACAACAAGGCCAGATCATAGACTTGTTTTGCAAGCTTCAGTTGATTCTCTTCAGTTTCTGCTTTCAATATTTTTTGAATAAGCGCATGGTTTCCATTAATGGCTACATTGTAGCTGTCGGGCATTGCGCCCATGAAGCCCATACCGCCTCCACCACCAGTACGCGCCATATCTTTCATTCTGCGCATCCACTCGCTCATGGTTATCGTCACAGGCATTTCTTCTGGTGAAAGAGATTCAATAGCAAGTGACATTGCTTTGTTGTTGATTGCTTTTTCAAAAACAGCCTTCACCTTTTCTTCTTCTTCCTTACTTAAAACACTTGCAATACTTTCTTCTTTTGCAATCAACTTGTCAACGATATCGCTGTCCACTCTCTTCAATTGAGTCTTTTCGAGTTTTTGCTCAAGGTGGTTGATAAAGTGACTGTCAAGAACTCCGTCAAGCAGAAGCACGTCATATGCTTTTGCTTTCGCGGATTCAACAAACGCATGTTGCTTGGCTGCATCGGTTGCGTAGAGATAAACCACATTCTTGTCCTTGTCAGTCTGATTTGGCTTTACTTTATCAGTATACTCATTTAACGTGAAGTATTGGGAATCTACATTCTTGAGCAATGAAAATTCTTTTGCCTTTTCATAGAACTTCTCATCGCTGATCATTCCATAGCGAACAAACACACTGATATCATCCCACTTCTTTTCAAACTCCTTGCGATCGCGCACAAACATGTCAACCAGCTTGTCTGCAACTTTCTTGGTAATATGTGAGCTGATCTTCTTTACGTTTGCATCACTCTGAAGATAGCTGCGGCTTACGTTTAAAGGTATATCCGGAGAATCCAACACACCGTGTAATAACATCAGGAAGTCAGGCACAACATCTTTCACCTCATCAGTGATGAACACCTGGCGTGAATAAAGCTGAATCTTATTTCGGTTTATTTCAAAATCGTTCTTGATTTTGGGGAAGTAAAGTACTCCTGTGAGATTGAAAGGATAATCGACATTCAAATGAATCCAGAAAAGTGGATCTTCTGAAAACGGATAAAGTTCTTTGTAGAATTTCAGATAGTCTTCGTCTTTCAATTCACTCGGGGCTTTAGCCCAGATTGGATTAGTATTGTTGATGATTCTATCCTTGGTAATTGTCTTGTATTTCGGCTTGTTGTCCTTGTCAACCCCATCTTCAACACTCTCGTCCTTTGTTCCAAATTTGATCTCCACTGGGAGGAATTTGCAATATTTTTCAAGAATCCCTTTTATTCTCCACTCATCCAAAAACTCTTCGGAGTCGCTGTTGATGTGAAGAATAACATCCGTGCCGCGGGTTTCTTTTTTTGCAGAAGTCAAATCAAATTCAGTTGAACCATCACACTCCCAGCGTGCAGCTTCAGTTCCCTCTTTGTACGATTTAGAAATTACTTCCACACGATCGGCCACCATGAATGCCGAATAGAAACCGAGGCCGAATTTTCCGATAATATCTTTTGCATCTGCCTTGTCTTTGAATTTCTCTACAAACTCAGCAGCGCCCGAAAACGCAATTTGATTAATGTATTTTTTTATTTCTTCTCCTGTCATTCCCAAACCACGGTCACTGACAGTTATCGTTTTGGCTTTTTTATCGAAGCTTACTTCAATTTTTAGATCGCCAAGTTCTCCTGAGAATTCTCCCAGGGAAGCAAGCTTTTTAAGCTTCTGAGTTGCGTCAACCGCATTACTCACTAACTCACGCAAAAAGATCTCGTGGTCAGAATACAGGAATTTTTTGATGATAGGGAAAATATTCTCGGTGTGGATCGAGATTGTACCTTTCTCTTGCATAACAATAATAGTTTTAAGTGTTTCGGGGGTTCCAAAAATTGTTCCAGTAGCGGATAAATGACAGGATGACAGATTACAAAAAATAAAGGCGGCAAACTAATATTCACCGCCTTCGAAAGATTCTATTATTTTAGAAATATCAAGCCTCAACTGGCTCTCTGGGCTCTTGCTTCTGCCCTTGTCCCAAATCTATCTCCTCGCCATCCTTGTTCAAAAAATGAAACTCGGTAATCGCTAGTGAACTATCCTTCACCATGTTCACCCATCGCTTGTATTTGAAAAAGAATCTTACCCTCTTGGAGATAAATCCTTTCGTGTAATAGGCGTAAAGAAAAGGGTGTAATGACAAAACAAGTTCCTTTTCATTTTGCTTTTCAAACAAATGTTGAATGTGTTGCTCAATCTGGTCCGTCACTAAAATAGAAGCGGTAATTTTTCCAGTACCATTGCATGTTGGGCAAACTTCCTTTGTCGCAATATTCATCTGCGGGCGCACACGCTCGCGGGTGATTTGCATCAATCCAAATTTTGAAAGTGGAAGAACGGTGTGCTTGGCACGGTCGCTCTCCATCTCTTCTTTCATTTTTTGATAGATGAGCTTCTTATTGTCTTGATTGCGCATGTCGATAAAGTCGACCACCACGATGCCGCCCATATCGCGTAGGCGTAATTGACGCGCTACTTCGCGCACAGCTTCAAGATTTACAGACAAGGCCGTTGTCTCCTGATTTTCTTCACGATTACTCTTGTTGCCGCTGTTTACATCAATTACGTGAAGTGCCTCTGTGTGCTCAATGATTAGATATCCACCTCCTCTTAGACTAACCGTTTGGCCAAAGGCAGCTTTAATTTGTCGCTCTACGCCATAATGTTCAAACAATTTGAGTTTCCCGGTGTAAAGTTTTACAATCTTCTCCTTATCCGGAGCGATCTGATGAATGTAAGTCTTTACTTCTTCAAACATCTTTTTGTCGTCTACCAGTACA
The DNA here is from genome assembly GCA_964571345.1 of uncultured Ohtaekwangia sp. Taxonomy (GTDB): domain Bacteria; phylum Bacteroidota; class Bacteroidia; order Cytophagales; family Cyclobacteriaceae; genus ELB16-189. Next base: position 1,355 of record CAZNCO010000020.1, on the reverse strand, counting down.
TTGTCGAATGACTCATTGAGGACATCCCGGAGAATGGAAGAAGCTTTGTTAAGTTCGCCTATCACTTTGTCGCGAGGGTTGGCATCCACCATGCGAGCGATGCCATCATCCCACATTTTTACGAGAGAGCGAAGATCTTTGTCGAGCTCAGCAACCTCTTTCCCTTCAGCAACGGTTCGGATAATTACTCCAAAATTTTCAGGCTTGATGGATTGGATAAGACGCTGAAGTCGCTTGCGTTCCTCACTGCTGGAGATACGCTTGCTTACACTTACAGCAGAAGAGAATGGCACAAGCACCAGATAGCGCCCTGCCAGTGATAACTCGCACGAAAGCCGCGGCCCCTTGGTAGAAATGGGTTCTTTTACTACCTGCACCGGCACCAACTGATTCTTTGAAAGTTGCTGGGCTATTTTCCCATGCTTATCAATGTCTTTCTCAGTTTGGAATTTATCCAACTTGCCACCGGTGATCTTCTTAGAGCGTACTAGTTTGGTGAATTTCTGTAAGGATGCGAACTGCGGCCCCAGATCCAGATAATGAAGAAATGCATCTTTCTCATACCCGATATCTATAAAAGCTGCATTAAGACCCGGCACTACCTTTTTTACAGTGCCAATGTAAATATCACCTACTACAAACTTGCTTCCGTCTTCCTCTTCGTGAAATTCAGCTAGCTGTTTGTCTTTAAGAAGGGCTATGCGACATCCGTTCTGAGTAGCACTTATTATAAGTTCATTACTCAAAACTTTAAAATTTAGATGTTTTACAACAATTTCTGTTTTCAGCAAAAACTAAATAAAGACAGAGATCACCCTGTCTTTACTTTTGCTGGCTATAGCAAAGATTCCTCTTTTTTATTTTTTCTTATGTCTATTCTTTCTCAAACGCTTCTTGCGCTTGTGAGTAGCCATTTTGTGTTTTTTTCTTTTTTTACCACTTGGCATAAATCCTTTGGGTTTTTGTACTGACGCTTCCGTCAGCACGGTTATACATTAATTTATTTAAGTTCCGCCAGATAAGAATCGATCGTGGCGAGCACGGCCGGATCTTTCTCTGTATTTTTTAATTTTTCAAACTGTTTGCGAGCTTCATCTCTCTTGCCATCGTTCATTAGAGCTACTCCTAACAATACTTGGCCTTGCGCATGGTTTGGGTTGACATCCACTAACTGTCTCAACCAGTCTACAGCTTTTGCATTCTGACCGGATTGAAGAGAAAGCATCCCCATATTAAAGAGCGCCAACTCATTCTTGGGATCTTCGCTGAGAACATCCTTTAGCTTGCGAATTCCTTGCATTGGCCCACCAGATACAATATAAGTCAGCGCCTCCTTCACTCTTGCTTCATAATTC